>CAZFGM010000391.1:0-7113 GCA_964518515.1 uncultured Alcaligenaceae bacterium
GGGGGTCATTTCCTTGAGCGTAGCCCCCTGGCGCGGCCAGGGGGTGATGGGATAATAATGCCACTGCAAGCGCGCCGGATCAGCAAAAGGAAAGGCGGTCTTGGCCCGCAGCGGCGGCGCCAGGCCGGCCAGGAGATTCCCGGCCGCCTCGATCATTTGCTTAGCCGCGGGGCTTGGTTTTTTTGCGGGGTCCTTTTTCGCAAGGTCCGGATTGGGCCGATCCGCCTTGCCCCACAGGGCCGCCAAAGCGACGATACTCACAACCAAAAAGCTCAGCAAAAGTTTGTCGAGACGCATGGCTTCACCCATGGATTAACGAACGATGACCGAAGTAAATCGCCGCCGTTCGCGGAGGGGAAAAAACGGCCGGGACAAGGAAGGCCAATAGCTTCTCTTTCAAGGTTGTGCTGCTCCTGAGGATGATTATACGGAGAAGTGTGTTCTCTTGTGCGGCTCATAAGCCGTTACTATTCCTCCCGCAAGAGTTTTTGGAAATTCTCCCGCGGCCGGAGAATGTGCCAGTCGGGACCGTCGGTCAGGTTTTTGCGGGGAACCGGATTCTGGAAGAACCCTGTAGCGCGGGCTTTGTGGAGCAAGTCCAGGGCACGGTCCACATACTGCTCGGCTTCTTTCTTTCCGGTATTTTTCAGCGCCGCCGCTACCAGGGCATAAACGCGGGCGAGTTCGAAGAGCGCTTCCCCGAAGCCGGCGGCTTTGGGGGCCAAAACCTTGGCTTCGGCGATGGCCTGATCGTGATCCCCATAGCGGGCCAGGGTCACGCCGCGGTAGAGACGGAGCCAGGTGCGCTCTCGGTCGGTGGTCAGTTTCAGGGCCCGGTCCCAATCTTGCAAGGCCTCCCGGTAATCTTTTTGCGAAGCCCGGACCTCCGCCCGCGTCCAGTAAGCCTCCACCAGGGCCTGGCGCACCGCCGGTTGGTGCTCCGGGGAATTACCTTGCAGGGTCCCGAGGATACGGGTGAAGGAATCGAGAGCGGCCAGGACAGTTCCGCCGGACCTGTGCAGGGCCCGCAAATTGGTAAAGGCCGACGACAGGCCCAAGGCGAACTCGGGCGTTTCCGGTTTCTCGCTGTGCAGTTTTTCCCAGATGGCCAGGGACTGGGAAAAAGCTTGCTCCGCTTCGGGCCACTTTTTTTGATCCAGGCGCAAGAGGCCGAGACCCTGCCAGGTGCGGGCCCGGTCGGCCTGGATGCCCAGGTCTTTGGTCAGTTCCTGGGCGAGCTTTTCTTGAAGTCGGCCGGCTGCCTTATAAGCGGCCTCGGCGTCGCCGCCCTGGCCCGCCGCGCGGTAGACGTCGCCGAGCTCGAAGTAACCCTTGGCCAGATCGCCCCGAAGATTGGGCTGGCTATCGCTGTCTAGTTTCTTGCGGAGATCGAGAGCCAACTTGCAGGTTTCCACCGCCTTGGCAGTTTGTTTCTCGGTGCTATAGACCTTGGCCAGCTTGCCATACGCATCGGCCAGCAGCGTCTGGTAGATGAGCACGGCGGGTTGCGTTTTGGTCAGTTTATCCCAGAGATCGGCGGCGGCCTGATAGGCGTTCCCGGCCTGGGTGTTTTGCTCCTCCTGCAAATACAGTTCGCCGAGCAGGAAGTTGCTGCGGGCCAGGTCGTTCTGATATTGACTGATGTTTGCATGGGCCTGGACAAGTTGCTTTTGGATTTTGACGGCTTCGCCGAAAGCAATCTGGGCTGGTTGTCTCTCTCCAAGTTGACTGTGAACCATCGCCAGGTTACTGTGGGTCACGGCCAGGTCGCGTTGCAAGTCGGGAGTTTTTGAATCCGCCTGGGCCAACTGGCTCCACAGGTTCAAGGCATGGCGGTATTCCTCACGGGCCAGGGTATACTTTCGTTTAACTTGCAAAACGTTTCCCAGTCCCAGATGGCTCCGGGCCAGTTCGGACGGCTGGTTGGGAATTTCCTTCCACAGGACCAGGGCCTTCCGGTACGCTTCTTCGGATTTGTCATATTGCATAATGGCCCGGTGTAAACGGCCCAAATGATGATAACAGCGGGCCAGGTCGGCGCGATACTCCGAGCCCAGGGCCTCGAATACCTGTTCCGCTTGCTGAAGAAGTTCTATCGCCTTGCTTTCGGAGGTAATGTCGGCGGTGATCAAGCCGAGCCGGTACAGGGCTTTGCCGAAATCTCCTTTTACATTCGGATCGTTGCCGCGTTCCTGGACGAACCTGTCGTAAAATTCACGTGCCGCTTCCAGGAGTTTTTTCCGCAGCGGCTCAAAGCCCGCTTGGCGAAGCGGAATGCTTTCGCTGACCTCGGTGTGGTAGCGGTCTACGGCCTGGCGGGCCAGGCGGAAATTCTCTTCGGCTTTCGTTTTCTGGCGTAGGGCTTCCTCCTTGGCCAGGCGTTCGCGTTCGTTGGCCGCGGTCAGCAGGACCGTGGCTATCGCCAGGCCCACGGCAGCCACCACGACCGCGGTGGCGACGCCGGTGGCCAGCAGGCGATGCCGCCGCAGCCAGCGCCCGGCCTTGACCATCCACGGTTCCTGCCACGCGGACACCGGCTCGTCGGCCAGCCAGTGTTCGATATCCTCGGCCAGAAGGCGTGGAGACGCATAGCGCTCCTGGGGCTTTAGAGCCATGGCCTGCAGGCAAATGGCTTCCAGGGCAGGCGGGATGCTAGGCTTGACCTGGCGGGGTTTGGGAAAATCGCCCCGTTGCACTTTACGCAGCACGGCCCCGACATCGCCCTCGTTCACGGGAGGTTGGCCGGTGAGCAGGCAATACAAGGTCGCGCCCAGGCTGTACGTATCGCTGGCCGGCCCCAACAGGTCGAGCTGGCCCGCCGCCTGCTCGGGGCTCATGAATTGCGGGGTGCCCACCGCCGTGCCCATGACCGTGGGGGTCGAGGCTCCTGCGGAGCTCAAGGACAGTGACAGCGCTCCCTCGCCGGGTTCGCCGGCACTGGCCGGGCCGCCCTGCGGCTTGGCCAGGCCCCAATCCACCACCAGCGTTTCGCCGTATTTGCCGAGCATTATGTTGCCCGGTTTCAAATCGCGGTGCAAAACCCCACGGCTATGAGCGTAGGCGATGGCCTGGCACACATCGACAAAGCGGCCCAAAAGCTGGCGCAGCTCCAGATTGCGCTGGCCGGGGTCGCGGCCCGACGTGTCCGACTGATGAAAGTGCTCGATGGCTTCTTTAAGGCTGTCGCCGCGAATGAAGCGCATGGCGTAGAACGGCCGGCCGTCCGCGTATTTGCCCAGCCCGTACACCGGCACGATCCCGGGATGCTCCAGCCCGCCGGTGATTTCCGCTTCCACCACGAAGCGCGTGCGGCTTTCCTGGTTGTCGGCATGGCGATCTTGAATTTGCTTGAGGGCCACCTCGCGGTGCAGCTCTTCGTCCTGGGCCACCAGCACCTCGCCCAGGCCGCCGCGCGCGTGCGGCCGGAGGATACGAAACCGCAGCCCGCTGGAGGAAGGCGTCCCCACCGCGGGCGGGGCGGAAGTGGCATACGGGTCCCTTTTTTCCACCACCGTCCCGGGCACGCGGCCCAGGCTGTTGTGCAGATCGCCATCGGCAATGTTTTGCAGGGCATCCTTCACCGAGCTCGCCGCGCCGACCGCCGCCAGGCTCTTTTCCGGATCGTTGCCGTGTTGTTTCACGTGTTCGTGCACCAGGGCTTCCAGCAGCGCGTGGGGATCGCGTGCCAGAGCGCCCTGCTCGAGCAGGATTTGTCCCAGCGGCTTGGTCTTGGCCAGGACCCATTCGTGCATTGCCGCCACCAGCTGGTCGCGGCGGATGAAGTCCATTTGCAAGGCCAGAATACCAAAGAGAAGGTTGCGATCGGCAATCATGGTAAACTCCAATAACTTCCTCACAGCGGCCATGCCGCAATCAAGGACCGCGGATTCCATCCGCCCAGCCGGATTAGATTCGTCGTCCAACTTCACCTGGCACAGGGGTCAATTAGAATTTCAAGTGTACACTTGGGGACTTGGCGGAGGAAGGCCGATGAGGAGGAATCCTCCGGAGGCGCTGCCCAAACATTGGACCTATACTTCGCGCGGCCAGGTTTGAGACTTTTCTCGGCGAGCCGAGCAGCGTAAGCTGCCGGGTGGAGCGCCGGCGATTGCACGCATTACCCGGCAGCTTACGCTGCTCGGCTCGCCTCAGTCCAGACCGCGCGGAGTATATTATTTTGTCGCCGCCAAGAACAACAACGGCGACCCCAGCTGAAACGGCTCTTGCTGCCGCGATCCGAACGGCTGCAAGTCCGCAAACCCGCCTCTTCCATCCAACCCGCCAGCTCGCGCAACCAAACACGCGCTGCGAAAAGCCGCGCTTTCCACGCGGCCGTCGCGAACAAACGCCAACTCCGCGAACAGCCGGCCCGAGAGCGGGTCGTAGCGATTGTGGATGAGAAAAAGCAGATTGTCCAGGGCATACCAGCGCCGTTCCTGGAAATGCGGGAAGAACGATTCCGCCGCCATGCCGGTTTCCAACAGAAAGCGTCCGCCGCGTTTCAAACCGCCGACGACGGCCTGCAAGAAAGCGCGATTGCCGGCGTCGTCGAGATAACCAAAGCTGTTGCCGAAGCACAGGGCGGCGTCGCAGGCGCCGGCCCAGGGCAGGTCGCGCATGTCGCGCTTGTGCCAGGTCACGGTTAGCCGCCGTTAGCCGGCGTTTTTCCGCCTGGGCGCGGGCGTGGGCGAGCGATTCGGTGGACAGGTCCAACACCGTGACCTGATAACCGCGCGACGCCAGTTCCAGGCCATGCCGGCCACCGCCGCACGGCACATCCACAATCCGCGCCGGCGGCTTCAAGCTCACCACCTTTTCGACAAAATCCACCTCGGCGCGCGTCTCCTCTTCCGCCATGAACCGCAACCAGGCCTCGACCGTGACCGTCACGGCACGCGGAGCGTGCCTACTACAAACTTCCTTTCTCCACCCGGACCTTTTCTTGAATGTTCCGGAACTGGTTATCCATCGCCTCCAGGCCCTTACAGTGCTTGCTGGCGGAAATGCCCACTGTCCCGGAAATAGCACGGGAATAGCCAATGACGTTGTCGCGGAAAACCACGTCGTGGTGATGGCCAAGCAGGACAATGCACGGCGAGACGACCTTGCCACCCGAGGCCAGGCCGTTGTCGAGGATGCGGTTTTTCTCGAAGACGTTGCGATGGGCGCCCATGGGCTCGGTCTCGTCGCGGAAGAAGATGCCGGCCTGGGCGTTTTCGGCGAAGACATTGTTCTTGAAGCGGTTGTCGCTGTCGCGATGGCCGATGGACAGACCGTGGCGTTTGTTGCCGCGGACCTCGTTGTCCTCGAACAGGCCGTGGCGCACGCGCCAGCAGACGAACAGGCCGTCATCGCCGTTGTTGAGCGACTTGTTGCGGCGAACAATCGGTTTCCGCGAGCCGCTGCCGGGATGCAGGCCCAGGTTGACGTTGTTCTCGACCAGGCAATCTTCGACGGTGACGTGGCTGGAAACCTGGAAGCTGATGCCGTCGCCGTGATAATGGCGAACGACGCAATTGCGGATGGTAACCTTGTCGCATTCGAAGAGGTAGATGCCGCCGCCGCGGCAACCGTCGAGCCGGTGAGTCTTGTCCTTGTTGCCGTCGATGGTCAGCCCTTCGACGCTGGCGTTCTTGATGTTCCAACCGCCGACGACGGGGAAGGCGATGCGGGCGCTGGCCCCAAAGCGCATCATGTAGTCGAGATAGAGCGGCTTATCGATCTTGAAGGTCTTGGCATCGACCTGAGCGATGAGGGTGGCGGTGGTGACCATGAAGCCGCCGCCGAAGCGCTCGTCCTTGACGGCGACGCCGTCGCCGACCTGAAAGCCCGCGGGATTCTCCACGGTAATCTGACGTTCGTTGCAATCCCCGTCCACCGCCAGCTTCGAGGCGACGCCGTCCCAAGCGGCCAGAATGGTCTTGCCCGGCACGCCCTTGATGTGCACGTTGTCGCGCAGCGTCAGGGCATTGCGGAGAAGATAGCGGCCGGGCCCGATGTGCACGGTGCCGCCGCCCAGATGGGCGACGCGATCGACGGCGGCCTGCAGGACGCGGTGATCGCGGCCTTTCAGGTCGCCCGCGTCGATGCCGACGCGCAGCTCGGCCTGGCGTGGGTTGCCGGCGGGTTCCTTATCCGGCGCCGGCCAGGCGCCGGGCAAGGTAACTCCGGCCAGCAAAACATAAGAGATTCGCCAGGGTTTCATGGAAGCCTCCCGGCTATCAGGCGGATTTCATGTGCCTTTTTCCCCACAAAAGGCAGAAAATCACGAAAATCACTTTACCCCAGGTTCGGCCACGGGGCAAGAACCAAGATTGCAGGCCCCCCCTTCGCGGGGAATTGGTCGGTCGGAGCGCAGTCTGCGTGTAAGCAACCAGATGACAAGGCATTGCGACACCGCGCCGCACCATCAAACGCCTTCGCGAAATTGATCGGTACGAAAGTAGAGGGACCAGGTTCAACGGGGCGGCAAAAACCGCACCCAGGACACCTGCGTCACCAGATGATTCAACGAAATAAGGCCCAGAGCGGCCTGGGTGGCGTGGCGCGGCGTCGGCGCCGCGGGGAAAGTCGCCAGCGTGCCGTCGCCGACCACGAACAGGTTGAAATCGGGGGCCAGGTTTTTATACCCCGCCGTCGTCGTGGCCACGCACATGTCGGTGCAATATCCCGCCAACAGCACATGGCGAATCCCTTGCTTTTTGAGGAATGTGCGCAGCGGCGGATAGCTGTCGCCGTCGTAGATCACCACGTCGTTTGCGTCCACGTCGATGCCTTTGACCACGGGAATGGGCAGGTTCCAGAATCCTTCCGGATCGTACTTGGGTCCCGAATCGAGGCCGGGAAATTCCTTGAAGTAATCCGCCAGCGGGCGCTCGGCGTCGAGCGGGAAGGCGGCGGTGAGCGGCCCACCCTGGTAGGAAAAGTTTTTCAGCTTGGCCTTCAGTTCCTTGGCGCCCTGCTTGCGATCCTGAGTAGTTGGCTGGGAGCGCATGGACCGGTACAGCTTTTTGCGAATGGGATCTTCCTTGCCGGGCAAGCTGTAGGCGACGAGGCCGACTTTGCCGCGCAGCGATTTCAGGAAAGGATTGACAACCTCCTGGATGTGCTTGT
>CAZFGM010000392.1:0-7107 GCA_964518515.1 uncultured Alcaligenaceae bacterium
GCCGTAGTGGGGGCTGCCGGGCTGGCCGGACTGGCCGGGGGCGCTGGTGGCCAGGCCGCGGTCCCAATCGGCCAGGTCGAAGAGATGGCGATAGCTGGCGCCGTGGATTTGCTGGTAGGTCTCGTCGAAGCGCGTGTTGTTGGGCGTGTTGGCGTCGCCCATCCGCTCGACGGGGCCCAGGTTGAAGGACTCGAAAGCCCGGCCGAGCGGGGCCAACGGATGGCGGAAGGTGGCGGTGTGCAGCTTGCCCCAGCGCATGGCCGCCGCCTCGGGAAAGAGTTTCCGCACCCCGGCGACGGCGCGGGTCAGGGTCGTTCGCAGCAGCTGGTCGCGGCCCGCTTTCGGATCGGTGCCGAACCAGTTTTCGTCGGGATGTTCCAGGGCGTGCAAGAGCATCGGCACACCGCTCAGGGTGCGCAGGACCGGAACCAGTTTCTTGGGCACGTGGGCGCCATACAGGGTTTCCTGCAATTCATTCAGCCAGACGGCATACAAAGGCCCGGCCTTGGCCTGCCGTGACAGAATGCCGTCCCATTCGATCAGCAGGCGAGCGTGGGGTTCCAGGGCTTTATCCCGCAGATCGAGGTTGCGCAGCAGCTTGGCCAAGCGAAGGGCGGGCAGGGATTTCACATCGTGCTGCAAGGCGCGGAAATCTTTCACATCCCATTTGGCCCGGGCCTCCAACTCGTCGCGAATGCGCTCAAAACGATAAGGCGGAGCCCATTCGAAAGCGATCTGGTGCTTGTAGCCTTCATAGAGGATGTTATGATTGGCGGTCGCCAACCAGCCGCGTTTGGGATTGAAGTTTTGCGGCAAGTCCTTGACCGCGCGATAGCCTTGCCACTCAAAGCCGCTGTTACCTGGAACCGGAACCAGGCCATCGTGTTTCTTGACGGGGGTGAGGGCGGCGGCGATCCAGCCGATGTTGCCGTCCACGTCGGCATACATGAAGTTGAGGCCGGGAATATTCCATGCCCGAAGAGCGTCGAGGAATTCGGAAACCTTGCCGGCCCGGCTGACGGCGAGCGCGCCGAGGTAAGCCGCCCCGCCCGGCTCGCTGCCCGCCCACTTCAGGGCATAAGCGCGATGGGTCTTGGCGTCCTGAAACAGGATAGGTCCGTGCCGCGTGAAGCGCAGCTCCAGGTTGGCGGCGTGCGCCTTGCCTTGCACCCGCACCCGCTCGTGCAGGGTTTTGATCTTTTCCCAGCGCTCGCCGACCTTGTACTCGTCCGGGTTTTGTGGATTGATTTCCTCAACGAAGATGTCAGCCTGGTCGGTGCCGACGATGGTGAAGCCCCAGGCGATGCGGTCGTTGTGGCCCAGGGCGATGCCCGGCAATCCGGGCTCGCCGCTGCCGATGACGTGCCAGCCGGGAGCGTGCAGGTGGGCCAGGTAACGCAGCGACGGCAGGGTGATGGCCCGGTGCGGATCGCTGGCCAACAGCGGCTTGCCCGAAGTGGAGCGCGCGCCGGCCAGCACCCAGTTATTGCTTTCGGTTTTGTGCGGCTTGAACTGCAAGAGCTTGGTGGCGGCGTGGTAGCCGGCGAGGATGCGCTCGTCGATGCCGGCCAGACTCAACCCGGGCGCCGGCCCATAAGCGCGTTCTGGATCGGTCGGCGCCAGCCGGCGGGCTTTGTCCACGCCGACTGCCTGGATGAGCTGGGCCCGGCCCACCTCGGTGCGGAAATTCTGCGACATGATGATTCCCGACATGCGGCCGAGAATATCCTCCGGCTGCCATTTCTTCGGAGCGATGCCGAGAATCTGAAACTCGATGGGCAGCCTGTTGCCGAGATGATCGATGCAGGCGTTGATGCCGCGCGTAAAGGCGGCGGCGATCTGCTTCGTGTCGCGGGAATAGCTGGCCCATTCGGCGTCCATGTCGCCGCGGTAGCGGATCAGGCGGGCGAAGCGATCGGCTTCGAGAGCGTCGGGCCCGTAAATCTCTGCGGTCTCGCCGGCTCCCAGCCGCCGCCACAATTCGAGCTGGAACAGGCGGTCCTGGGCCACGACGAAACCCTGGGCAAAAAACAGATCAGCGGCATTTTTCGCATAGATGTGCGGCACGCCCCAGCGATCGCGCAGGACTTCCACCGGCTCCTTCAAGCCGGACACGCGAATCGCGCCGCCCAACTGGGCCAGCACCGCCCGGGCTTTTTTTTGCAGCGATTGGGCGGTTTCCTTGGATGAATCCGCTGCGAGAGGAAGAGTGAACGCCAACAGGGCAAAGGCCGAGCACGGCAAACGCATGAGAGCCTCCTTTTCTCCGAACGGTAGCGGGAGAAGGAGGCGGCGGCAAGAAGAAAATGGGATAAGGGATTCGAAAGGCTGGTTTTCCTGTTGTCCGCGGCTGGAAGAAATAAGGCAGGTTCGATGAATTGCATTTTGGTAGGGGGATTGATCGTCGCCATAATCCCTTTCCGGCAAAATGTCTCCAGCAGGTTACTTTGGGCGAAGAGAATCTTTTTCTTTTTCATTTGGCAGAATGTGAATTGGAAACGCAATGCCCTGGAAAAAGTTTTCCAGGGTGGTCACTGCGGTGGCCAATTCGCCATTTGCCTTCATGGTGATTGAGAAAAATTGGCATGGGGGCCTTTCTTGAAGGTGAAAGGTCAAATCCACCCATTGAAAATCGTTGCTGAAACGCACCTCGGGAGTGACAGCCACGTTTTGGCGGCCCTGGACCCGAAAGTATTTCTGCAATTTCGTCGCAACTTTTTGGCCCACAGTATCAGGAGAATATTTCTTGCCGACGAACGGCCGGGCAAAATCTTCTTGGGTCCCGGCGGCACGAGTCAACTTTTCTTCGCCAGCGTATTGGATCGACCGCACGCGAACGACCGGGCCTTCCGTGATGTGGAAAACCACGCGGGTGTCGTCGATTTTTGTTCCTTCTTCCAGGCTGACCTTGGCAAAAAAGCGGCCTTGGTTCTTGTAATAATCCTCAATCTCCCAACAGGCTTTGCGGTTGACCACAGGATCAAGATAATCCCCTTTTCGCAAGCGGGTCAAGGAATGCAAATCTTTTTCCGAAATGTGATAGGCGTTTTTGAAGATGATTTCTTGGATAGTGTTGGGAAATTCCTGAACCTTAAAAATAACCACTAACCTATGTTCTCCGGTGTCGTCTGCTTGCATTTTCTTGTCAGCCCAAACATTCCGAAATAGACCCACTTCCGCAAGTCGCGCTACGTCTTCATGGAGTTTTCGGTAGCTACAGGGGGTTCCCGGGCGCGAACGGATAGTTTGAAGGATTTTTTCCGTGGTTACTTTTTGGTTGCCCAGAATCATGACATCGCCAATGATTTCCGTGGGGCCGTTTTTTGGGGCAATTTCTCCCCGACTCATCTGAGCCGTGCCCATGAAAAAACTCACCAACAGGAGTTGGGTCCAAGGCAGCCGTCTTTTACCGAAGAAAAGTGCCGCCAGGCCCTTGATCCATGCCGGGATTCTTTCGCCGCCGTTTGTTCGCATGGTTTCCTCCAAATGGTAACCGTTGCCGGGGGAATAACCGATGGCAGTCTCGAAGGCAAGAGATGTGGCCTGGAATGGCCAATTGGCCGATCTAATGATTGCCCAAATTCCTTTCTTTCCCCGGATTTCCGAAATAACTCCGGTTATGCCGCCCCAAGGGGACCTCCTTTCCCGCCGGTTCTCCTGCCAATTGTTCGGGGCAATGCCCCCCGCCCGGCGCTTGCGGGCCCGGCTCGACTGTCAATCGAAGATTGCAAACCTAAAAAGCTAGCTGGAATGATGTGATAAAAAAAAGTTCTTGTCCAACCGCATGATCCGGGCCATGATATTGTCATGACGATTTCCGCTTGTGCCGATTATTTTCGCAATCCCGCCGTAATCCGCCGGGAGTTCCTGCGCGCGGGCGCCTTGAGTCTTTTCGGCCTGGGCCTGCCCGAACTGTTGCACGCACAATCCCTGGCGCCGCGGTCGAGGCCAGCCAGGGCCTGTATCCTGCTGTTCATGTGGGGTGGGCCGGCGCAGCAGGATACCTGGGACATGAAGCCGGACGCGGCGGCGGTTTACCGCGGGGAATTTCGGCCCATTCGCACGACGGTTCCGGGGTTGCAGGTTTGCGAGCATTTGCCCCGGCTGGCCGGCCGCGCCCACCGGCTGGCGTTGCTACGTGCCATGACCCATGACGACGTCAGCCATACGACGGCCACGCATTACCTGCTCACCGGCAAACCGTCGCCGCAGGGCCCGCTCAGCGACGATTGGCCCAGTTACGGGGCAATCGTGGCGCAAAAAGGTTTCGGCACCGGGCCGCTGCCGCCGTTCGTGTCGATGATGCCGGTGGTGCCCAATGGGGCGCCGCGGTTCGTGGAGGAGAGCCACGGCCAGGGGGCGGGCTGGCTGGGATCGCGTTTTCATCCATTCCGCATCGATGCCGATGGCTCCCGGCCGGATTACCGCGTGGGTGAATTTGCCTTGCAGGCGGGCCTCACCCCCTTGCGGCAGGGCGGCCGGCAGCAGCTTCTGCGGAGCCTGGACCGGCAGGTGCGCCGCCTGGAAAACGCCGAGACCGTCCAGGGGATGCAGGCCCATTATGAGCGGGCCTTTTCTCTTCTGGCCGCCCCGCAGGTGGCCCGGGCTTTTGACCTGTCCCGCGAACCCCGCGCCGTCCGCGAGCGTTACGGCATGAACATCCACGGCCAGTCCGTTCTGCAAGCGCGGCGGCTGATCGAGAGCGGCGTGCCCCTGGTCACCGTCTTCTGGCCCAACGACGGCATCACCAATGTCAGCGTCTACTGGGACACGCACAATCGCAACTTCATCGATTTGAAGGAGCGGCTGTGTCCGGTAACCGATCGGGCCTTCTCGGCCCTGCTCGACGATCTGGAAAGCCGGGGGCTTTTGCCGGAAACGCTGGTGGTGTGGACGGGGGAAATGGGCCGGACGCCGCGGGTGGGCCAGTCGGTGGTGGGCGGCGCGGGCGCCGGGCGCGACGGCCGCGACCACTGGAGCAAAGTCTTCACCACGGTCCTGGCCGGCGGCGGCATCCGGGGAGGCGCCGTCCACGGCTCCAGCGACCGCTACGCCGCCGAGCCGGCCACCCACCCGACCCGTCCCGCCGACCTGGCCGCCACTATCTACCACTGCCTGGGCATCGATCCGCGCCAGGAAATCCACGACCGCCTCGGCCGGCCCGTGGCCTTGTGCGACGGCCAGGTGATCGAGGCGATTCTTGACTGAATCCAGCCTGTGGCGGGGCCAGTGATGGCGAGTCAACGAATCGCACGACGGCCATCGGCTCGCGGTCCAACCTGAACGAGCAGCTCGCTCCGGATTCACCCAACTCCAATACCTTCGGTAACCCGATGTAACAATCGCCGGAAGAACTTTTCCTTTCCTGGTCCGTCTGGTTTAATGGGGGTAACAATTCCCAGTTCAGGGTCCAACCTGAACGAGCAGCTCGCTCCGGATTCACCCAACTCCAATACCTTCGGTAACCCGATGTAACAATCGCCGGAAGAACTTTTCCTTTCCTGGTCCGTCTGGTTTAATGGGGGTAACAATTCCCAGTTCAGGAAGGGAGCTATCATGCGCCGAAATGTCGTGGTTGGTTTGGCGTTGGCTTTTCTGGGGCCGGTTTCCCATGGGCAAGAGGCCAAGCCGGCCGACCTGGCCAAGCAATTGGCGGCCGCCCGCGCCAAAGGTTTCGACTGGCTGGCCAAGAACCAGGCCAAGGACGGCTCCTGGGGCAAAACCCACACTATCGCCGTCACCAGCTTCGCCTGCCTGGCCTATCTCTCGGCCCACGACGAACCCTTCATCGACGCGCACGGAAAAACACTGCTCAAGGGACTGGAATTCCTCCTGTCACAGCAGAAAGACGGCATGTTCAACGCCCAGGGACATTCCTGGATTCACACCCAGGGTTTCGCGACCCTGGCCCTGTCCGAAACCTACGGCCGGTCCCTGTTCTGCAAGACCAAGCCGGACCTCGATCTCAAGAAGATCAAGGACATTGTCGCCAAGGCGGTGGTCATCATCGGCAAGAACCAGTCCAACTCCGGCGGCTGGTGGTATCATCCCAAATCGCCCACTCAGCACGAAGGCTCGACCACGGTGTGCGCCGTTCAGGCCATCGTCTCGGCCAACAACTACGGCATTCCCATCGACGACAAGGTGCTCGACAAGGGTTTCGAATACCTCAAGAAGTGCCAGACCAAGGATGGCGGCTTCAACTACCAACTCGGCGACGGCAGAAACATGAAAGAAGGCACCGCCGCGGCGGTGGCCACGCTGGGCCTCATGCAGAAGTTCGACTTCCAGGTGATGATCAACGGCTACAACTTTCTGCAGAAAATTACACCCGCCGCCATCAGCAAGGAAAACTGGCCTTATTACGGCCATTTCTATGGGGTCATGGGCATGCATCTGTTATGGCAGGAATACAAGGCCGACAAAACTTTCCATGCCAAAACCAAGGAGTATATCGCCGGGGCCCACAAGGATTTGCTGTCCTGGCAAGAGAAGGACGGCTCCTGGCCGCTCAAGGCCTGGATAGTCGGGCAGGAAAATACCGGCTACTCGACGGCGTTCGCCATGCTGAGTCTGTCGGTTGCGGAAGCCCGGCTGAGCATCTACAACCGCGAGCCGCCGAAGCTGCCCAAAAAAAAGTAAGAGTGCGGATTTTGACGCGCCGCGACCGCTAATCGTAATGCACTGATTGGTGCGGTCACGGCGATTCGAGCGAACCCTCTTCGAAAAGCTGGCTGTTGGTGATCCTGAAGATTGGTTGTTGCAAGTGGACTTGGGTCCCGTCTTTTGGCCGTTGTCTTTGGGCTGGGCCTGTTCCTCTTTGGCGCTCTTAAATCCGGCGATCAGGCGGCTCGTAATGAATTGCTGAACCATGCGGCAAAACCGCTTGACGCAGCTCGCTCCGACAAACCAAACTCGCCCAAACAAAACTGGTGACGGCTGTTTCGATCAAGGCGGTTTTTGTACCAGCAACTGTCATGGACACGGCCCAGCGCACAGAACGCGGCTTGAAATTGCTGCAGCAGATGCTCGGTCCGGAGCAGGCCGAACGGACCCGGCAAATCTGGCGGCAAATTTGTCCGGATTTCGAGAATTACGTGGTGGAAT
>CAZFGM010000393.1:0-7107 GCA_964518515.1 uncultured Alcaligenaceae bacterium
CTAATTATGGAAAAAAAGGCCGAGGCCAGCAAGGGGGATCGGCGGCCGGTGCGGGAGATTTTTTGATATATATTTTCACACCACGCGGTTGTGCGCCCGGCCTTCCAGGAATGCGATCACGTTGTCCACCGCGCCGCCATTGAGGATGTCCATGCCTTCCGGGTTCTGGTCGGCGATGTGCGGCGTCAGGACGACCTGGTCGCAAGCCAGGAGCGGATGGTCGGCGGGCAGGGGCTCGACGTCGAAGACGTCGAGGCCGGCGCCGCCCAGGCGCCCGGATTGAAGGGCCGCGACCAGGCCCTGGGTATCGACGATGGCGCCGCGCGCGGTGTTGATAAAGAGGGCGCCGGGTTTCATCAAGCCAAGTTCGCGCGGCCCGATCAAGCCGCGGGTTTGGGGCGTCAACTTCACGTGCAGGCTGACCACGTCGGCGTTGCGCAGCACTTCTTCCAGGGATAGCAACGTGACGCCCAGTTGCCGGCCGCGCTCGTCCGAGGGGTGGAAAGTCCAGGCTATTATCTTCATGCCTATGGCCTGGCCGAGGCGAGCCATGGCGGCGCCGATGCTGCCCATGCCGACCAGGCCCAGAGTTTTGCCGCCAAGGTAGAGGTTGTCGCGAACGGTCCAACGCCCCTGTTTGAGTTCATTGGTTTGGAACCAGGCCTGGCGGGCGACGGCGAGCATCAGAGCCAGGGCGTGCTCGGCCACGATGGGGGCGGTGCGACCGGGAATGTTGCACACGACCAGGCCCAACTCGCGGGCGGCGTCCAGGTCGATGGCGTCGGTGCCGATGCCGCACACGGTGATCATGCGCAAGTCGGGGAGCTGGTGAAGCGCTTCGCCGGGCCATTTGACGGCGCCGCGCGAATTGATCAGGCAGGTGGCGCCACGGACCCGTTGGATTTTCTCCTCGGTGGAAATGGGCCGATCGCGATACAGCACGACCTCGCCATACGGCCGGAGCCGGTCGAGGTGCGGCGACCCTTGCAGTTGCCGCGGCTCATCGCCGGGGATCACGATGCGAGGGTTTCGGGATTCCATGACCACGAGGGGAGAGTGATTAACAACGCACGACCAACGCATTCCGCAGACGCTGCTGGAGTGAGCCGGGAACATTCTCGGAAAAGGACAGGACCAGGTGGCCATTTCGAGAATAGCCTTTGATCACCCCTGAAGTAAGGCCTGCTTCCCGGCATAGGAACTCGGCCTCGTGCATGAACGAAGGCGGCGAATGCCCATACGTGCTCCGGACCTTGCCGTCCTGGATGGTCACAATGAAGCGTGGGCGTTGCCGGGCGGCAAAGAAACACATCCCCGCCGTTGCCGCCGCGACCAGAAGAATCCACCACGGTCCCATGGGTGCAACTCGCTGAGAAGAAAACTCAGCATGATTTTAATTTGGCCGTGGCGAATTGCAATAAAAAACGGACATCGGCGGCGATTAATATTAATCGCCGTTTTTCCCGTTCTTGGCGTTTTCTGGTTTCTTGCGGAAGGCGTGCTCGACCGACATGTAAGCGAACAGGCCGGTTGCCGGCGTATCGCGGGTGAGGCCCACCGGCACGCTCACGCCGACGACCCACTCGACCTCGTCCCCCTGGTAAATGGCGTAGCGGACGCCGGGATTGACGAAAACCTGGGTGAGGCTGTTGCGCGTGCCGGCCGTATCTTCCACTTCTTGTCCCCACACGGCCAGGACCTCAACAAAGTAGTGGAGATTGACCTTGGGCTTGTAAAAGACGCTGCCGCCCAGGTTGTAGGCGTGCAGGTCATGCCGCCCGGATTGCCCGCCGCCGGCCAAGGGGACGGAAACGTTGGGGATGTAGGTCACGCCGGCGTTGAAGTGCACGTCAAAATCTTCCCCGTAGCGGCTGATCGGCAAGTTGAATAGATAACCCAGTTGCCCCGTGCCCAGGCCAAAGCGCTCGTCGCCCGTTGGCAGAATCAAGCTGAAGCGCGGGGCGCTCCACCAGATTTCTTCCTCGGCCCCCAGAAGCTGGTAGCGGTAGTTTAAAAAAGTATCGCCGACGCCACCCTGATGTTCCGCGGGTCCTCCGCTTGGCTGTTCGAAAAAGTTGAACATTAGGGTGGTAAACGAAAACTGGTGTTTCTGCGAGCAAATCGGCAATTCCATCGTGTAGGCAAAAGCCATGTCCCGGGTTCGGCCGAGAACCGTTCGATCCCAGGCATAGACCCAGTTGAAAATATGCTGGACCTCTCCCGGCTCTTGATTGAAAGCTTCCTCAACCAGGAAAGCGTTGTCGCGGATATGCTTGGGTTCCTTTTTTTTCTCGCTGTTGCCGCTTTTTTCATTTCCTGACTCCTTGGCGGGAGATTGGAAAGAAATCGGCTGGAAACCATTCCAGCGGGTTTCGTCCACCCATTGGGATCGGGTAATAATGGAGGGAACCGGAGGTTCCGCCCAAACGGCGGGAGAAAAAAGCAGGGAAAAAATAATTCCCAACATCCAAACTAGATAAACCTTGCTGGCCATATGGATTTTATCGGAAACCAGGAACCTATTCCTGAATTTATTTAACCTAATTCTAAAGTTAGGGTACTCTAAATAATAAAAAAACTTGACTTGACTTGGAATTAGTTATATCTTAATATACATTTAGGTTGGTCTAATCGAATGTGAGTATGGGAGCCGCCTCCGAATGGGAGCCGACCGTCGTCCTCCGCCTTCCGCTAAACTAAATGTGCGGACTCTTATGTCAAAAACGTTTTTTTCACTCCTTGGCGGTTTTTTTTCCTTAGCACTTCTTGGGTGCGGAGAATCGGGAAACGGCAAACACAAGTTTGACGGCCATTATCCCATCAAAGTGGTTTGCACCACCGGCATGGTGGCCGACCTGGTGAAAAAGGTCGGCGGCGACCACGTGCGGGTCGAACAGCTCATGGCGGCGACGGTGGACCCGCACACCTACGAAGCCACTTCCACCGACGTGCACAAGCTGCACGAGGCGGACGTCATTTTTTATTCCGGCCTGCACCTGGAAGGGCACATGGGGGAAATCTTCGCCGGCATGAAAGCCAAGCGTCCCACCTGCGCCGTGGCCGAGAAAATCGATGCCCAGGCGATTCAGAAAGACGAAAAAAACAAACACGATCCGCACGTGTGGTTTGACGTGTCGCTATGGAGCCAGGCGGTCGGCGTGGTCCGCGATGTGCTGGTCGATTTCGACCCGCGGAACGCGGAAGATTACAAAACCCGCGCTAAAACCTACCAGGACGAACTGGCCCGCTTGCACGAGGAAGTCAAGGCCCAGATCGCCACCATTCCCAAAGCGAAGCGCGTCCTGGTCACGTGCCACGACGCCTTCCGTTATTTCGGCCGGGCTTACGACATCGAGGTGCGCGGCATCAAGGGCATCAGTACCGATGCCCAGACCAGCCTCAAAGACGTCAACGACCTGGTTGATTTCATCACCGCCCACAAGTTCAAGGCCGTTTTTATGGAAACCAGCGTCAGCGACCGCGACATGAAGGCGCTCATTCGCGGCTGCGCCGCCAAGGGCCATGCGGTCGTCATCGGCGGCGAGCTCTTCTCCGACGCCATGGGCCCCGACGGCACGCCGGAAGGCACCTACCCCGGCATGATCCGGCACAACGTGAAAACCATCGTCCAAGCTTTGAAATAGCACTGGCGGAAATTCGAAATCCGAATATCGAAATCCGAAACAAATCCGAATATCGAAATCCGAAACGGAAGCGTTGGTTTCTGTTTTTTGAATTTCGGATTTCGAATTTGCTTCGGATTTCGATATTGGGATTTCGGATTTTTTTATGTCGATATTAGACATTCACGACATCACGGTTGCCTACCATCGCAAGCCGGTCTTGTGGGACATCGACTGGACGCTGAGCGAGCCGCAGCTGGTGGGGGTGGTCGGGCCCAACGGCGCGGGCAAGAGCACGCTGCTCAAGGCCATCCTGGGCCTGGTGCCCATGGCCAGCGGTTCGGTGCAGGTGTTCGGCGCGCCGCTGGCCCGCCAGCGCCGCCGCATCGGTTACGTGCCGCAGCGCGAGAGCGTCGATTGGGATTTTCCGGTCAGCGTGCTCGACGTGGTGTTGATGGGGACGTACGGCCGGCTCGGCTGGTTTCGCCGGCCCGGAGCCCGCGAGCGGGCCTGGGCACGGGAATGCCTCGAGCGCGTGGGCCTGGCCCCCCTGGAAAAACAGCAGATCGGCCAGCTCTCCGGCGGCCAGCAACAGCGGACTTTTCTGGCCCGCGCCCTGGCCCAACAAGCCGACCTGTATTTCATGGACGAACCGATGGCCGGCGTGGATGCGTCCACCGAGAAAGCCATTTTCCATCTCTTGCAGGATTTGCGGCGCCAAGGCAAAACGGTAGTTGCCGTGCATCACGACCTGCGCACCGTGCCGCGCTATTTCGATCAGGTGCTATTGCTCAACGTTCGCCTGGTGGCCAGCGGTCCGACGGCGGCGGTGTTCACCGAGGACAACCTGCGGAAAACCTACGGCGGCCGGCTGTCGCTCTTGGAGACCGCGGCCGAGGCGGTACGGGCGGGGGAGCCGACGCCATGATGGACTGGCTGCCGTTGGTGAGGGATCTGCCGCTGCTCACGCGCGAGGTCCTGGAGGGAGCGACCCTTCTGGGGGCGTGCGCCGGGGTGGTCGGCTGCTTTGCCTTTCTGCGGCGGCGCTCCCTCACGGGGGACGCCCTGGCGCACGCGGCCTTGCCGGGCCTGTGCGCCGGATGGCTGCTCGCCGGCGAGCGCGATTTTTCCACCATGCTGGCGGGGGCCTTCGTCACCGGCCTCCTGAGTCTGCTGGTGATTTCCCTGATCGGCCGCTATACCCGTCTCAAGGAAGATGCGGCCATCGGCATGGCCCTGAGCGTTTTTTTTGGCGCCGGCATCGTGCTGAACAGCCTGATCCAAAACCTTCCAACCGGCAACAAGGCCGGCCTGGCCTCCTTTATTCTCGGGCAGAGCGTGGGCATGGAACCGGGGGATGTGCAGTGGATTCGCCTTCTGTCACTAACCTTGTTGCTGGTGGTCGCCTTGCTGTTCAAGGAATTGCGGCTGATCGCCTTCGATGCGGGCTTCGCGCGGGCGCAGGGTTGGCCGACTCTGGCGTTGGATCTTCTGCTCATGGTGCTGATCGCGGTGGCGGTGACCACCGGTTTGCCGATGGTGGGGGTCATGCTGATGGCGGCGTTGTTGATCCTGCCGGCCGCCGCCGCCCGCTTCTGGACGGACAAGTTGGCGATCATGCTGATCCTGTCGGCGTGTTTCGGCATGGCGGCGGCCATCGGCGGAACCCTGGTGAGCAATTATTTCGGGGCCTGGCCGACGGGCCCGACCATCATCCTGGCCGGCACGGCCATTTTTCTGGGATCGATCTTGTTGGCCCCGCGCCGCGGCGGCCTGGCCCGCTGGCTGGCCCGCCGCCGCTTGCAATTCGACCTCCACGAGCGGCAGCTGTTACGGTCGCTTTACCATCTGGCCGAGCCTCATCTGCCGTCCAGGACGGCCCTGGCCGTGGCCGATCTCCAACGGCAACGCTCCTGGTCCGCCGCCCGTCTGGAACAATTACTCGCCCATGCCGTGAAACAAGGATGGGCACGCTTCGAAGGAGCCGGGCACGTCCTTTTGACACCAGCCGGTCTACGCCGGGCTGGCCGGGCGGCGCGCGGCGCCCGGCTATGGGAATTGGCCCTGCGCCAATATCCGGAAATTGCCCCGAACCTCGCCTCGCTGGATACCGAAATAGAGGAAGTTCTGCCCGCGGAGGTCCTCCACGAATTGACCGGGCAACTGAAAAAGCAAGGCCGGTTGCCGGAAGTCGGGGAGGAGCCCGAGGAATGAAATGGGGGGCGATTTCAAAACTGTTCGGCACAATTCTTGGCTGGATACCACGGGCTTGTTCCGTGGTATCGTTTCCCCAAGGCCACGGGCTTGTCCCGTGGAGGTCTGTCGCGGCCAAAAATGAGACTCTGGGCGAATTTGGCATGTGGAAATGGAATTCATTCCAGGGTTTTCCCTATGGCCAAGAAAACATGGGCGGAATTCACATGAAGCTTTGCGAGATATGTTGAAAGTGAGTAGTATATAGGGAGTAAGGTCGTACCCCTCGGAGCCGATCCCCAGACTGGGAGGTTCGGAGAGGATTGCTTCTATGACCCCCAAGGAAGCGGCGAACAAAGTTCGCAAAGGACAAGGGCCGAAAGGCATTGACCGAATCGATCGACCGAAGATCAAAGGCGAACAGTGGCACCCCCATCTTGGCCCCGGAGAAGGAAGTCCTGCGATCAATAAAGATGGCACATGGAAACACGAGAATGGAATAACCAACAAACAAAAGGATTTCTTAAGGAAGGCCGGGTGGAATGTATGATCCCTTCTCAAGTGAAAATGCGGTTTGATAACGTGCTAAGGAAACAACAGTTGGCGGACGTTGTGTCCACCTTCGGCAATCCAGATTTCTTCGATGAAGTCCCCTTATTTTCACGGTACGACCAAGTTGATTTCCTGAAGCAGTATGGCGACGTGAATTTGCTGCTCCTTGAGTTGGCACTTGATTATTTAGATCGCGTTGCGTCCGAAATACACATTGGCAACGCTAACCGGTTTGTTGCAACTACGGTAATAAGCGATGACGTAGCCGAATGTATCGTTCCGTCAGTTTTCGTGTGTAACGGCAAAATCAAGGCGCGACTTAAAGACCTCCACTTGTCACCTCCATCAGAAGGTCTCGGCAAACGAATTGAAGCCCTTGTTAGGAAGGCGAACCTTCACGGCGTCTTCGCCGTTCTCGAAGATCGCGTTACGGTTCCAGACGATGTGCGGGTATTTATCGGCTACAATTCGCCGCCGCATGGGCTTGTAAGTCTTATGACTTTTGCGAATGGAGTTGCCGCCACCTGATGTGATGGACATCGCGGACAGACACTTGAAAGCCGGGGCTCAACTCTCTGCCTGGCAAATGGCAAGTTCGTTTCAAGCAACCATGTTTCGTCCCAGCCGCCAAAAGCCTTCGGTATTCCTTTCAGTAACGAGTTTCGTATCAGAAAGTGAAATACGTTGCAACCAATACCATTGCGCTTTTTCCAATGTTTGAGGGTCAGCCCCGTTCACG
>CAZFGM010000394.1:0-7096 GCA_964518515.1 uncultured Alcaligenaceae bacterium
TTTTCCATGGCGCCGGCGGCGTCGCGACGCACCCCCTGATCGGCATCGACCAGGGCGAGGCGCAGGGCGGGCACGGCGTCGCCGGAGCCGATGCGGCCCAGTGCCCAGGCCACGTTTTGCCGCACGCCGGGGTTAGGATCGCGGATGGCCGCCGCCAGGGCGTTCAGGGCCGGGCCGGCGTTTTCGCCCAGACATCCCAGGGCGTAAGCGGCGCTGCGCTTCACCAGCGGATCGGGGTCGCGAAGGGCGGCAATCAGATCGTTAACCAGATTGGCGTCCCTGAGTTTGCCTTCCTTGGCGATCTCGCCGAGGGCGAAGGCGGCGGCTTCGCGCACGCCGGCGTCCTTATCCTGCTTGAGCAGCTGTTTCAAGGCCGCCACGGGGGCGCCGCCGGCACTGGCGGCGGCGCTGCCCAGCTTGCCCAGGGCGAAGGCGGCGTTCCGCCGCGCCTTGGCGTCGGCGGCGCCCAGGTCCTTCACCCACTCCCGCGCCGACCGGTTCAGAAAAGTCTGGCCCTGGCCGGTTTCCACCCCGCCCAGCAAACCCACCGCCAGGCAACCAATCAAGAAGGTGCGCATCATGGATAGGCTCTCCCAAAATCCAAAATTCGGGTATTTTCCTAATATCGCCTTGCTCGGACGAAACTCGCCTAGGAAGCTAATGCCATTTTGCGGGGTATGCTGTCGCGCAAGAATCGTTTGATTTGGATTGGCTCCTTATGCGCAATCCGATCCAAGATGGAAATCTTGCAAGGTGCAAGTAGCTCGACCCCAAGGAGCAATCCTTTTCGGTTATAGTTGGCGTATGCGACTCCATCCACAATCTCGCGCACATCCGCTGCCTTGCCTTTGCGGATCTGAAAATACACGGCCAGTGTCTTGCCCGTGTTCTTGTCCACCTCGACTTCGAGATTTAGGTTAAACGGCTGCATGGCTATTTTCCTCTTTCGATTATTCGCCTTACCTTGGCAATGGCGGTGATTACCCGAATGCGGTCGGGAAGTTTTTCGTAAACAACGTCGATGGCCATTCGCGTCGTCTTATTCCATCGGACTCTTTCTCGGCCAGATTATGTCAGGAGACCGGTCTCGTCCGGGTCCTGAATCGTGCGAAGAACCTCCCAATCGCTGATGCTCCTGATTTTGTAAGTTCTCAATAACTCTGATTTTGGCTGGTATCGTTTGACCGATGCAGTTCCGAGCCGGAAGCGTAAGCGACGGCCACGCCAAGCCTTCGGGCGTCGCTTACGCTTCCGGCTCGGACAAATAAATTTCCGACCTCCCCAGGGTTCTTGAGAACTTACCTGATTTTCATTTGTTTTCGGGCATGGCCGACGATCTCTACCTTCTTGAAACCAAGAAGATCGACCACCTCCATTACTTTACTGGTTTCTTTTTGCTCCTTGAACATTCCCGCTCCCAAATGGCGCAGCCTAGCTTTGCGCTATTCGGACCAAAGAAAACCGAGGCCTCATTTGGTTTTGCCCTTGATGATTTTCAGGGCCTCGCCGGCGGCTTTGCGAACCGCCTCGGGGAGTTTCATGTTTTTCTCGACCGCTTCCAGGGGGAGTATGGCCGGGAAGGCGGCCGCTTCCATGCGGGCCAGGGCCCAGATGCACCAGTAAACCACGGCTGGTTCTTCATCTTTCAGCCCGGCAATCAGGGCCGGTGTCTGCGACTTGGCCTCCTTGCCCACCGTGCCCAGGGCCTGGGCGGCCTGGATTTTTGCCGCCAGTTCAGGATTGTGAAGCATCTTGCCGATGGGGTTCAAATAGGCGACGTTGACCTCGCCGCTGATGCTCATGATGGCCATGTTGGCCCAGATTTGCACGGTCGGTTCGGGGTCCTTGACGGCCACCCATTCCAGGGTCTTGAGCATGAGTTTGGTGTAACCAGGATCCGGGGAAGCGCCGAGCCAGGTAAAGGATTGAACCGCGGCAAACCGCACCCGCGCGGCGGGATCTTTAGCGGCATTATATAAGGCATCCAGGACCACCTTGGGCGGCCCTAGTTTTTCGTCATGGGCCACGAAGCCCAGGGCCAGGGCCGCCGCCTGGCGGATTTCCCAGGAATTGCCCCCGGCGGTTACCATCGGCGCCAGGGTGGTGCAGGCGGACCGGGCATCGGCTCCGAGCCGGCCCAGGGCTTCCGCCGCGCGGAAGCGCATGATCGCCTGATTATCCTTGAGAGCGGTCGTCAGCAAGGCGACTGCCTGCTTCATTTCTTTTTCTTTGGGCAGCGACGCCGACTCCCGCACCCCGCCGAGAGTGTACCCCAGGGCCATGGTCATGTTGACGCGCAGGCTCAGGTCGATGGGGGTGAAGGAATGTTTATTCAGCTCCTTCAAAAGAACCGTCACGCCGCCGGCATCATAAATGTCGTGGGGCGGCCACATCTGGATGGTGCGGATGGCATTCTCGCGCTTGCTCGGGTCGGTGTTTTCCTTGGAATAGGGGATTTCCTTGATCCACTGGTCGAGGGTTTTGCCGCCCCACTTGGCGTAGCGGCTGGATTGGGAATCTTTCTTATCTTTGGGAGTGCCTTGGGACCCCACCGGCGACAGCGTGGCGCCATACAAGAAAGCCAGCACACTCAGGATAGGGGCCAACCGCATGGTATTTCCTTTTTGATTGGGTCCTTCCCCGCCTCTAAGTTACCATGCTTGCCCAGACGGAGGCAATGAGGAAATCGGTGGTTTCCTCCCTGGAAAAGGATTCGTGAGAAACAGGCCTAACGAACCACGGGACAAGCCCGTGGGATTCAAGGTGAAGGACGCTGCCGACCGTAGCAACAATCCTAAGCTACCACGGGGCGAGCTCGTAGGATTCGGGAAAAAACCGTACCGAACAGTAGGGGCGGCAATCATCAATAAGTTCGCCCTTCTCCTTGAGCGGAATCGAAGATTTGACCGAGCCCGAATCCTTACCGAGGCCAAAGGCGTTGAATTCGCCCGGGGAAAAATTAACCTGGCAGAAGCAAGCTGCCCAACGGCCTATCATTAATCCTGGAAAAGATGATCCCCTCCGTGCCTTGACGCGCCGGGATCTTCTTCTATCAATTTCCCGGACCACTGCCATCCATGGAAAAGACCATGTCCTTCCTCTTATCCTGCCCCAATTGTGGACCGCGCGACGTTTGCGAATTCCGCTACGGCGGCCAGGTTATCGATGGGCCGAGCAATCTTGCCGAGGTGCAGCGCGAGCGCTGGCACCATCGGTTCGGCTGCGGCCGCTGGCTGGTCGCCGAGCGCGACATCCGCACTAATAAAGTGCTGAGCACCGGCTGGCTCGAGGATTTAGGGAGTGAACCATCCGAGGGGGCCTCATGAGCGAAGTGTTCAGGCCCTCCATGCCATCCGGCCAATACATCGATGTCAACCGGCCGCTGACTTTCACCTTCCAGGGGCGCCCGATTCCAGCTCTGGCGGGGCAAAGCATTGCCGCCGCTTTGTACGCCGCCGGGGTCCGCATCTTCTCGCGCAGCTTCAAGTACCACCGCCCGCGCGGACTCTTGTGCGTCTCGGGCGACTGCCCCAATTGCCTGATGCAAGTCAATGGCCGGCCCAATGTCCGCACCTGCATCGAGCCGGCCAGGCCAGGCCAGGCGGTCGTCCATCAAAACGCCTGGCCATCCCTGGATTTCGATGTGCTGCGCGTTTTCGATTACCTCGATTGGTTTCTGCCGGTCGGTTTTTATTACAAGCGTTTCCACAAGCCGCGCTGGCTGTGGCCTTGGTTCGAGCGTGTGGTGCGGCGCATCGCCGGGCTGGGGAAGATCGACGTTCACGCAGTTCCCGAAACCGATGTCGAGGTCGAGCACTTGCAAACGGACGTTTGCGTGGTCGGCGGCGGGCCGGCCGGCCTGGCCGCCGCCGCCGAAGCGGCACACAACGGCGCCCGTGTGTTGCTGATCGAACGCCAGCGGTGGTTAGGCGGACATTGCTTGTTCATTGGCGGATATGGGGAATCTTTCCTCGATGAAGCCCTGGCGAGCGTGCACAACCAACCGCGGCTGCAAGTCCTGACCGATACAGCCGTGTTTGGATTGTATGAAGGCAATTATCTGGGCGCTTTTCAGCGCGATCGCTTTTTGAAGATTCGGGCGAAACACATCATCATCTGCACCGGCGGACGCCAGCGGCCGTTTCTCTTTCACAACAACGACCTGCCCGGTATTTTCCTGAGCGATGGCGTATTGCGGCTGGCCCGCCTCCATGGGGTGAAGGCTGGCCGGAAGGCGGTGGTGGTGACGGACCAGGACGATGGCGGCAGTCAGGTGGCCGCGCAGTTGCAGAACCTCGGCATCGAAGTGGCCGCGGTGATCGATCAGCGACCCCCCCTGGCCCCCCCTTATCAAGGAGGGGAGGAGAGAGTTTCCCATTTCCAAGGGTTGCAGGGGGGTGCGGCTTGGCCGATTTTACGCGGCCATGTCGTGCTTCAGGCCGTGGGACATTCCTATCTGGAAGCGGTTCGGGTGGCCCCAGTCAATGCCCACGGCCACACCAACGCGGACGAGGAGATTCCCTGCGATCTGTTGTGCCTGGCGTCGCGGCGTGTGCCGGCCAACGAATTGCTTTTGCAAGGCGGTGTGCGCTTCCGCCAGGAGTCCGGTCGCTGGCTTGTTGATCGCGGTGTTCCTGGATTGACCGCTGCCGGCGCCTCAGCCGGGACGCTGGACCTGGCCGCCCAGATCAACGAAGGCCGGCTCCGCGGCGCAGAGGCAGCCATCGCCTTGGGTTATCCCGCCCACCGGCTCGAACACTATCGCCAAACCTGGAACTCCTGCCAAGGCGCTCCCCCCCTTGCCAAGGGGGGGATGGGGGGGTGTCTTCTTCCGCCCGACGACTTTCGCCAAGGCAAGTGCTTCGTCTGCCTGTGCGAGGACGTCACTGAAAAGGACCTGGCTCAGGCGGTGGCCGAGGGTTTCGACAACATCGAGACCTTGAAGCGGTACTCGACCGTCAACATGGGCCCGTGCCAGGGCAAGATGTGCGGACAAAACGCCGTTGAAGTTTGTGCCCGCCTTACGCAGCGCGAGGTCAACGCCGTCGGCACGACGACGAGCCGGCCGCCGGCGGTGCCGGTCGATCTGTGCCTCTTGGCCGCCGATCGCCGGTATCATCCGGTGCGGCGAACGCCCTTGCACCACTGGCACGAGTCGGCCGGAGCCAAGTGGATGGACGCCGGTCAGTGGGAACGCCCCGAGAGTTACGGCGATGCCGTGGCCGAGGTCCGCGCGGTTCGCCAGCGCGTCGGGCTCATCGACGTCAGCACCCTCGGCAAGATCGAGCTGATCGGCCCGGACGCGACGATTTTGCTGGAACGCATCTATCTCAACCGCTGGGCCGATCTCAAGGGAGGCCGGGTCCGCTATGGCGCCCTGTGCACGGAGGAGGGCATTCTCTTCGACGACGGCGTGGCCGCCCGCCTGGCCACGGATCGATTCTTCCTGACCGCGACCACGGGCAATGCCGAGGCCGTCTTCCAGTGGCTGGACCTGTGGCGGGCGACCTGGGGCCTGGACGTGATCCTTGTCAACCAGACTTCGGCCATGGCCGCCATGAATCTGGCCGGTCCCCGGAGCCGTGAAGTTTTAAGCCGCTTGACGAAATTGAATCTCTCGCCGACCGCCTTTCCCTATCTGAGTTTTCAGGACGGCGATGTCGCCGGCGTGCCGTGCCGCTTGCTGCGCATCGGCTTCGTCGGCGAGTTGGGATATGAAATTCACTGCCCCAGCGCCCTGGCCGGGCCTCTGTGGGAGGCGATCCTCGAAGCCGGAAAAGACCTCGGCATTCAACCTTTCGCCGTGGAAGCCCAGCGGATTTTGCGCCTGGAAAAAGGGCACTTGATCATCGGCGTGGATACGGATGCCCTGTCCAATCCCCTGGAGGCGGGCCTGGAGGGAATGATTCGTTTTGATAAATCGCTGTTTCACGGCCGGGAACCGCTCTTGCGGCTGCAAGCGCGCGGTCCGCGCTCTCGGTTGGTGGGCTTTCATCTGAAAGAAAGGAATCCCGAGGATCTTCGCGACCTGGAGGGTTGCCAGGTGATCGAGGGCGGCCGCCCGGTGGGCCGGGTGACCAGTGCCCGCTACAGTCCCACTCAGGATTGTTCCCTCGGCCTGGCCTGGGTGCCGGCGGCCCGGGCCCAACCCGGCCAGGGCTTTGTGATTCGCTACAGCGGCGCCGACGTTACTGCTGCGGTTGCTCGCCTACCCTTTTATGATCCAGAAATGAAACGCCTCAAGAGTTGAAATTCACCATGCTGACTTCTTCCTGCATTGCTCGAACTCCCCTGCACTTCTGGCATGTTTCCCAGGGTGCACACCTTGCGGAACATGATGGCTGGACCTTTCCCGCGTATTACACCGACGTGGAACAAGAACTGGCTGCGGCCCGAACCGGCCTGGCCCTGGCCGATATCAGTGCCACGGCCAAGGCCTGCCTGCGCGGACCGGGAGTGGCCCGCATGACGCCAACATGGCCGGAAATTGCCGCCGCGGCGCGGCCCTTGGGTTCCAGCCGCCTTGGCGGCAACAATTCGATCCTTGCCTGCCGGCTGACCCAGGACCATCTGCTGTTGCTGGCCTCAGGGCCGCAGATGGTGTTTCAGGATGCCGCGTTGACGTTGGCGGTCTCCCTTGCAGGAGCGACCGGCAACATGCCGGACCAAGTGGTGCTGGTCAACCAGACTTGCCACTACGCCGGCTTCTGCCTGGCCGGTCCCCGCGCGGGGGAAGTGCTGCGGCATCTCACGGCCCTCGATGTGGCGGAAGGTGAATGTGCCCAGACCAGCCTGGCCGGCGTGCCCGCCTTGCTGGTTCGCTGTACGGCATTCACGATCCCCACGCTGCGGCTGTACGTCCCCTGGGACCTGGGAGAATTCGTCTGGCAAAGATTGCTGGAAGAAGGTCGATCCGCGGGAATCGTGCCGCTCGGCTGGCACGGCTGGCAGCTATTCCACCGGCACCGGCAACCGGATGACCAATGACGGGGTGTGGACGTACACGGAGGAAAACAAAGGTGGCAGGACCCACTCAGACTACTAGTCCTTAACCAAGCGTAGATTTCTTGCTCTTTTTAGATCAAAAATATGAAAT
>CAZFGM010000395.1:0-7076 GCA_964518515.1 uncultured Alcaligenaceae bacterium
ATGAAAGTCGGCATCGCGGGTTTTGCGGGGTGCGGCAAGAGCACGGTCTTTCACTGGTTGACCGGCGTCGCCCCCGATCCGGCCAAGGCCCAGCACGGCCAGCTCGGCAAGCCCGATATCCCCGACGAACGCCTCGACTGGTTGTCGGCCCATTTCCAGCCGAAGAAGACCACGCCGGCCAAGCTCGAGTTTCTCGATACGCCCGGCCTGTCTCTGGGCGAGCGCCGCGACAACCCGCGCCGGCTCGGCATCCTTCGCGACGCCGGCAGCTTGCTGGTCATCCTCAGCGGCTTCAGCGGCGGCAACCTGGCCGACGAATTGCGCCGCTTCCGCGAAGAACTTTTATTCGCCGATTTGGAAGTGGTGGCCAACCGCATCGGTAAGCTGGAGGATCAACTCAAGAAGCCGCGGCCCGCCAAGCAAAAAGAAATCGACCAGCAGGAACTGGCCCTCTTGCAGCGGCTGCTGGCCGCTTTCGAGCATGGTCAAGGGGCCGGCGCCCTCGGACTCAAGGACGACGAGGAGAAAGCCGTCCGCAGTTTCCAGTTTCTGACTCTCAAGCCGGAGTTGGTGCTGGTCAATTGCGGCGAGGACCAGATCGGCCAACCGTTGCCGGCCGAGTTATTGCAGCTCGCCCCCACCGCCCTGGCGGCGCCGGCCAAACTGGAACGCGAGCTGGACGAGCTGCCCGCCGAGGATCGGCAAGCCTTCATGCGCGATCTGAACCTGACCGGTTTTTCCCGTACCGAGGCCCTGCGAACCATCTTTTACGCCATGAACCAGATCGTCTTCTTCACCGTGGGCGAGGACGAATGCCGGGCCTGGCCGATCCCCAACGGGGCCAGCGCCGTCGAAGGGGCCGCCGAGGTCCACACCGACCTGGCCCGCGGCTTCGTCCGCGCCGAGATCGTCCGCTTCGCCGATTTCCAACGCGTCGGCTCCATGAAAGAAGCCAAAAGCCACGGCGTCTACCGCCTGGAAAGCAAGACGTACATCGTTCAGGACGGGGATATCATGCACATCCTGGCGTCAACGTGATTGTCCGTTTCTCTGATTCTTACTCTCGTGCTCTTAGACGGCGCCCCGCTTGTCCCGTAGGCATGGCTCAGGAAGGCGATGTTGTGCGGCAATCCTTCTCGGGACACAAGGCATCGACGATGCCACTGCGGCGATAGGCGTCGTTCCAGCCGTTGCCGAAGGGAGTGGCCGCGCTCATGATCTTGCTGTGGTACGTAAGCAGCGGCTGCGGATCGATCGGGCTATCCGCCGGCGGCTGCACCTGCAGGACCAGGTACCACCACTCGGCGGGCAAGACCAATAACCTTATCGCTCGCAATCCCCACTCTTGACACATCTCTACCCCGCGGGACAATGATGTTGTCATCCTCTTTTTGGGAGTGGTCCATGCCCGAGGTGCACCTCTGTCCGAACGGCCATCCCGTCCCGTCGGCGGATACGGTTTGCCCCACCTGCGGCACCATGCCGCACACCGAGCGGGTTCCTCCGTCCACGTCGTCGGTCTTGCCGGCACTGGCCGGGTACGAAGTGCTGGGGGAGCTGGGGCAGGGAGGCATGGGCGTGGTTTACAAGGCCCGGCATAGGCAATTGAAACGCCTCGTGGCCGTCAAGACCATCAAGAATAGCGCCTTCGCGGGGGCGGCGGAACGGGCCCGCTTTCGAGCGGAGGCCGAAGCCGTCGCCCGTTTGCAGCATCCGCACATCGTGCAGATTCACGAAATCGGCGAGCAGGACGGTCTGCCCTTTTTCACGCTGGAATACATGGAGGGGGGCAGCCTGGCCCGCCAGCTGGGCGGCAAACCGCAGCCGCCCCAGGCCGCCGCCCGCCTGGTGCAGACTCTGGCCCGCGCCATGCACGTCGCCCACCAACAAGGCATCATCCATCGCGACCTGAAGCCCGCCAATGTCCTGCTCACCGCCGACGGCCAGCCCAAGATCAGTGATTTCGGGCTGGCCAAGCGGCTGGAGGAGGGTTCCAGCCCGACCCTCAGCGGCGCCATTCTCGGAACCCCCAGCTACATGGCGCCCGAGCAGGCCCTGGGCAAAAGCCAGGGCCGGACCCTCAGCCCGGCCACCGACATCTACGCCCTGGGGGCGATCCTGTACGAGATGCTGACCGGCCGGCCGCCGTTTTTGGGGGAGACGCCGGTGGATACCTTGCAGCAGGTGGTACAAGACGAGCCGGTGGCGCCGCGGCGTTTGCAGCCCACGGTCCCGCGCGACCTGGAAACGATTTGCCTGAAATGCCTGCACAAGCAAGCGGAGCGGCGCTACGGCAGCGCGGCGGCGTTGGCCGAAGACCTGGGCCGGTTTTTGGCCGGCGAGCCGGTGCACGCCCGTCCGCCGGGGCCGCTCGACCGGGGCTTGAAATGGGTGCGGCGCCGGCCGGCGGTAGCCGGTTTGCTCGCCGCCAGCGTTTTGGCCGCCGTCGCTCTGGTGGCCAGCGTCGTGGGCTTCGTGTACCAGACCGACCTGGAAAACGCCTTGGCCGAGGCTCGGGAGCAGGAAAAGCAGGCCCAGGTTCAAAAAGGCATCGCCGAGGAGCAAAGCCGGGAAGCGGAAAAGCAAAAAGCCACCGCCGAAGGGCAGAAAGCCGAGGCCGACAAGCAAAAGCGCCGGGCGGAGGCGTCCCAGCAAATTGCTGAGCAGCAGCGTGCCGAAGCTGCCCGCCAGCGGTCCCTGGCCCGGCGCTATCAATACGTGTCCGACATCAACATGGCCCAGCGCGCCTGGAAGGAAAACCAACTGCTGCGGCTGCGCAATCTGTTGCCGCGTCTGGTGCCCGCCCAGGGAGAGGCGGAAGACCTGCGCGGCTTCGACTGGTACTTGTTGCAACGGATCTGTTTTGCTGAGCTGGCGACCCTGCCGCACACCCAGCCCGTGGCCGCCGCGGCCATCAGCCCCGACGGCCGGCTCGTCGCGGGCGGCTGTCACGATATCGTCCATCATAAACAGCCGGGCGAGGTTAAGCTGTGGGAAGCCGTCACCGGCAAGGAAATCCGGACGCTAACGGGCCACACCGGGTATGTCCTGGGCCTGGCCTTCAGTCCGGACGGCCGTTTCCTGGCCGCCGCCTGCGACACGTATGTCGGCAAGAATTACGACCACGCCGGCGAGGTGATCCTATGGGACCTGAGCACCGGAAAGAAATCCTTCGTGCACCTTCTCCCGGATAACCCGGCTCATTGCGTGGCTTTCAGCCCCGATGGCCAATCCCTGGTCAGCGGCCATGGCCAGTTGGCGAAAGGAAAGTTCGACCCGGTGGCCGGTCCCATCCGGGTGTGGGACCCACGCACGGGCCGGCAAGTCAAGGTCCTGTCGGGCCACCGCCACCGCTTGTCGAGCTTGGCCTTTCGGGCCGACGGCCAACGCCTGGCCAGCGCCGCCCAGGACAAGACCATTCGCGTCTGGGACCCGGCGACCGGGCAGGAAGTCCTGTCCATTCCCGACGACTCCCGGAGCATCGCCTTTCATCCGGACGGTCGGCGTTTGCTCGGCACCAGTGGCGGCAAGTTGAAAATCTGGGAGGCGGACAGCGGCAAGGAGATCTTCACTCACCAAGTTGAGAAATCAGCCATCGGCCAGTTGGCCGTCAGTCCGGATGGTCAGCACCTGGCCTTGGCGACGCGTGACCAAAGCAATGACGAGGCGATGCGCATTTGGGACCTGGCGGCACGCAGAGAAGTGCTGGTCCTCCCCGCGCACACCGAGGATATTACCTGTCTGGTCTTCAGTCCGGATGGAACTCGGCTGGTGTCGGGCAGCGGGGATCGTACCCTCAAGGTCTGGGACGTCACTACCCCCCCGGAAAGCCTGACTTTGCCCGGGCTCCCGGACAGTCTCAAGAGTCTGGCCTTTCCCCCGGATGGCCGGCAGGTGTTTTCCGCCACCAATAATGGTGAAGTCAAGACCTGGAATCTCCAGACGGGAGAAGAGCTTTCCAGCCAGCGGTTTCCCGCCTTCATCCGCCTGAGCGGGGCCCTCAGCCCGGATGCCAGCCGCCTCGCCGTGGGCGTCGGCAAAGCTTTGGCCAAGGTTTTTGACCGGCGGACGGGCAAGGAATTGTGCACCCTCCAGGGCCACAGGCAAGATATTTTTGGCTTGGCTATCAGCCTGGACAATGGCAAGGTGGCGACGGGAAGTTTGGACCAGTCCATCAAAGTTTGGGACGCGACCACCGGAAAGGAAATTCGCACCTTGCCCGGGCACAAAAGAAGTCCAGGGGGTTTTGCCCCGGTCTCTAGCGTAGCTCTGAGTCCCGACGGAAAGTACCTGGCCTCCGCTACCGGTATCATGTTCACCAGCCGGCCTGAGGATTCCGAAATCCTGGTGTGGGATCTTTCCACCGGTCAGGTCGCCCACCGCCTCGACGGACACTTGCGCACCGTGCAGGGCCTGGCCTTCAGTCCGGACAGCAAGTGGCTGGCCTCCGCCAGCGAGGATCGCACGGTGCGTTTATGGGATTTGGCCACCGGCAACACGGTCTTTACCCTGGAAGGACATACTTTCGCCGTCGACTGCGTGGTTTTCAGTCCGGACGGCAGGCGCCTGGCCTCGGGCAGCCTGGATGGCACGGTGCGGCTTTGGGACGTGGTCACCGGGGAACCCGTTCAGGTGCTGACTCATGGGAGCCGCGTGTTGGCGTTGGCCTTTAATCCCCAGGGAGACTGCCTGGCCGGCGGGGGTTTTAATGCCATTACCCTGTGGTTTGCCGACAAAGACGCCGGATCAGCTCGGGCGGCGCGGCGGGCGACCCTGGAGCCGCGCACGCTAGTCTGGCATCGCCGCCAGGCCCAGGCCGCCACCCGCGACCGCCAGTGGCTGATCGCCCGATTTCACCTCGATCGCCTGCTGGCCCGGACCAAACCCACGCCGTATCTGTATGCCCGCCGCGCCGACGCCCTGGCCGAGTTGGAGCAGTGGGACCTGGCGGAAAAAGATTTGCTCCAGGTGATCGCACTGGATACCAAGGATGCCTGGGCGTGGCGGCTGTTGGCCTGCCTCGGCCTGCGAACCGGCAACCGGAGGGAAGAACATCGCCAGTTTTGTCAAAAAATGGTGGGCCGCTTTGGCAACACCGCCGATCCCCAGACGGCCGGTCAGGTGGCGTGGACCTGCGTCCTGGTTCCCCGGGCCGTTGCCGACCTCGAACCGATTGTTGGCCTGGCGGAAAAAGCGCACAGCCAGGCCGGATTTGTCAGCGCTCATGGGGCGGCTCTTTTCCGTGCCGGCCGCTACCCGGAAGCGCTGCCCCGCTTGCACCAGGCTCTGAAGGCCAGCAAGAAAGAAGGAACGGCCTTCGACTGGCTTTTCCTGGCCATGACCTACCAGCGGCTGAGCAAAGCGGACGAAGCGCGGCAATGGCTCGCCAAGGCGGCGGCTTGGTTGGATCAAGCCGCCGACTCCCCGGGCCGTTTCCCCTTGTACTGGGACGAGCGCATCGCCTTGCGGCTCCTGCGCCAGGAGGCGGAGACCGTGGTTTGGGAAAAAAAGGAAAAGGTTCAATAAAAGGAGAGACCTTTTTCCCTGATGGAAATCCCTCTGCCGATTCTGTTCAACATCGGGAAACATCACGCGGGCGCGATGCGCCGGCAAATTCAAGCGGTCGCGCACGACGGGGATGCTGACCGGCGGCCAGGATGGCACCGCGCGTCTGTGGCAGGTGGACCGGTTGGAATATGCCAGCCTGGCCCTGGCCCTGAAAGACCCCATCGATATTTTTGGCTTGGCTACTCAAAGGGCACGCTGGCGGTACGAGGGCCGCGATCAGCGGCGACGCCCGGCGCATCGTCTCCTCGGGTTGGGGAGGTCTTGTAAGAGTGTGGGATGCGGCCGTGGGTCGGCTTTGCAACGCAATTGTAGGTCGGCCTTTCCAGGCCGACGTCCCTTGCCCAGATTCATTGAGCTTGGGCGGTTCAGGTCGGGCTGGAAAGCCCGACCTACTAATTCGTTGCAAAGCCCACCAGCTCTGTCAATTCCGTGGCGTTCAGCGCCGACGGCAAGAATATCGCCTCCGGGAGCGGGGGCGGGCATTTTTTCATCAACCAGAACTACCCGGGCGAGATCAAGGTGTGGGACGCTGCGACCGGGCAGGAAAAGCTGGCCCTCAAGGGACACACGAGCCGCCTCACCAGCGTTGCCTTCAGCACCGACGGCACGCGCATCGTCTCGGCAAGCCACGACGGGACGGTGAAGATATGGGAGGTTCCGCTTGCCAAGCCCGAGCCGTGAACGCCGAAGTAGCCGCAGCAACGCGAAGACCTGGCGGGAGCGTTACGAGCGCCTGCAAGAACTCGGCGGCTCGCCGTAGCCGACTCGGCGCTATTTCAGGAGAACGACGAATCCCGCCTCGTGAAAATGGCCGTCCTTGGTCAGGGCGTCGCGCAGGCGCAGCTCCTTCATGATGCGAAAGCTGAGGCAGTCCGTGAAAGACCAGGCTTGGTCCGCGTGCTTCAGAAAAAACGCTTGGACGTCGTGGAACCTCTCAGGATCCGTCCATTCGATCCGGCAGGCTTGCGATTTCTCAACCGTATCGAAAAAGGGGCCGAGTAAATGGACAAAACCGCGGGCTTTCAGCAGCGTCGCCGTCTCGTCGAGGACGTAGTCGGTGGTGACGAAGCCGCGCTTGCGGCGGCGGGCCTCGCGCAATACGCGCTCGGCGGCTTGGTGCTGGTCGTCGCCCTTGATCAAGAGGGCGTAAAAGCCGCTCGTATCTGCGAAAATGTCATTTGCCATAAAGGATGTCGTCGATCTGGGAGTTGCTGAGCGATTCGCCCGAGACGGCGCTCAATTCACACAAAGTGTAGAAAGGATCATCGGTATCGACCGTCTCGTGGTTGATTGGCTCCAGGCGCGCCACGGGCTTGCCGCGGCGCGTCAGGATCATGCGCTGCCCCTTTTGAACCTGGGCAATGATCTGCTCGGCATGAAGCCGAAAATCAAGCATGGAAATGGTCTTCATGGCACGCTCCGCCACAATAGGTAAGATTAAGTTAAACTTCACCTTAACTCCTCGGCGGGGGATTGTCAAGCATAATACCCATGTCCGAGTTCACCCG
>CAZFGM010000396.1:0-7074 GCA_964518515.1 uncultured Alcaligenaceae bacterium
ACCGTCGTCCTCTGGGATGCCTCCAGCGGGAAATTGCTCCACCGCCTCAAGGGGCATACCGATCGCGTGTGGACTCTGGCCGGATGCCCGCGAACTTACCGGGCCGTCACGGGCGGCCTGGATAAGACGCTGCGCTGGTGGGACCTGGCCGAGGGCAAGGAACAGGACCGCTGGGCCCTGCCGGCGGATATTCAGGCCGTGGCGCTCTCCGCCGACGGCGCCCAGCTATTGTGCGGCAGCGACCACGTCCTTTACCACTGGAACGTGGCCACCCGCCAGGTGCGGTGGAAGACGAGCGTTCATACCAGTCCGATTTCCGCTGTGGCCTTTTCGCCGGACGGCACAAAAGCGTTGACCGGTGGCCTGGACCAGAACATGATCCTGTTCGACGTCAAAACCGGCCAGGTCCTGCGGCGTTTCCCGAACCTGCCCGGCTGGCTGCGCAGCGTCGCTTTCACGCCCGACGGCAAGCAGGCCCTGGCCTCCGGAGATCGCGACGTGGTGCTCTGGGACCTGGAGACGGGCAAGGAAGCGCGGCGGCTACGCGGCCCCGGCCCGCGAATATACGTGCTGATTCTCTCCCCCGACGGCCGACGCCTCGTGACCGGCGACGAGGCCGGCAACCTCTGCGTCTGGGACCTGGCCAAGGGCCAGCAACTGCACCGCTTCCAAGGGCCCAAGGGCCCCATCTACACCCTGGCCTTCTCCCCCCTCGGCGGCCGCTTCCTGTCCGCCCACGCCGACAACTCCGTGCGCCTGTGGGGTCTGCCGCGGTAAAGTCTTGCCGCATTTCCTTCATCTGGCCCATGAAAGGACATCGCCCCAGGCCGTGGCTAATTGTTGTTGCCCGGGAAAGCCCGCTCACTTCCGCAGCCAAACGCCCGAAGGGGTGATACAGGAGTTGTACGCTTTGTCGCTGGGCCATTTCGTGGTGCGGGCCCTGATGTTGGAGGCGGCCAAGCAGGATAATCTGGACGTGGACCGGTTGTCGTTCACGGGTTGTTTAAGAGTCGCAGGAGGTCTGCAAAAATGGGGTGCCAATGAACCGTGGGTTGGCGATGCCCCTATTGTAACCGGTTTCCATGCCGAGGAAATCGTTGCTTTATGACTTTTCACCCCGCAAAATCCCCCCAGGCGGAAAATCCTTCCCAGATTTCAGCCGGTCGGTGGTTGCCTGCGCGCTATCCGCTGGGCGAGGGCCGGGGGGTTGACGTACAATCGCGATGGACCAGGTTGCGAAAGGGGATGGCTGATGGCGGTTCGAGGATTGCTCGTTGCCGGCTTGATTTTCGCCATGTCCGGTTGCCGGACGGGGGAACGCCAACCCCTGTTCCGCCCGAAAAAACCGGCGGAACAAAGTCCCTTGGTCGTGCCGCCGACGCCCACGCCGTTGCCGCCCGGGAACGGCACTCCCTATGTGCCGCCCGGTGCGGTGCCGCTGAATCCGCCGCCGCCCGGCAACCCGGCGCCGTTCGTGCCGCCGGCGCCGGTTCCGGCAAATCCCCCTCCTCCGCCGCAAACAAGTAATTTCCCGCCCGGTCCGCCCGCGTGGCAACCGGGGCCTTCCTCCCCGGAAAAAAAACAAGAAACCCAGGAGCCGCCGCGGGTTTCCGTGTTGCTTTTTCCTCCCGAGCCGATTCCAGGCCAACCGCCCCAAGCACGCCCCGATGAGGGAAAAAACGCCAAGCTTTATCCTCCCGAACCGGTGCGTACCGAAATTGCCCGCACCGCCCACCGCCTGCCGCCGCCGGCATTGCCGGTGGGCATTCCGCAGTTCAGCAGCGTCAAGGAGCAGGTGGCCGCCGGCTTGCGGCCGTCGTTGGATGAGGGTTTCGACTGGCTGCAAGCCAACGGCTATCGCGGGGTGTTGCTGATTCGCTCGAGCGGGGAAGAGGAAAGCGCGGACAAAAAACAGGTGGCAAAGCGCGGCCTGAGGTTCTTCAGCCTGGAAATTTCGGGGCAAACTTTGACGCGCGAAACCGTGGACGCCTTCAACCGCCTCGTCGCCGACCACAGCCATTATCCCCTGTTCGTTTACGACCGGGACGGTAGCCTGGCCGGCGCTCTGTGGTATCTGCATTTCCGCCTGGCCGAGCATCTTCCCGACGACGCCGCCCGCATTCGCGCCGGTTCCCTGGGGTTCCGCGAAGGCGGCGACGACTCCGTCCGTGCCCTGTGGCAGGCCACGCAGAGAATCCTCGGTGAAAAGTAACAAGCCCTCGGACGGCCGTCCGTACGGGTGACTTTCCCCAGTTGCACCGGATTTAACACCTGGCCGTCGCTGAGGACCTGGACGAGGGCACGTACCGGCGGCGCTGGCGGGACTGGCGGAGGAAGGTCGATCGGCGTCGGGAGAAGAAAAGTTTCCCCTTCCGGTTGGGCAACCGCCTGGAGGCGCTGGGCCAAGTCCTGGCTCAAGTTGGGGAAGCGGCCCACGAATTCCTGGAGAGTGACCCGCTCCTGCCGCTGTTGCCGGACCTGAAATTCGCTGGTCAGCAAATCCAGCACCACGCCCCGATCGCGGTTCAACTCCTCATAGATGCGCAAGACCATGAAACTTTTCGGCGTCTTACTGGTGCTGTTGGCAATTCAACCGGAAGTCCGCGCTCAGGGGCCGGCGGGGACAATGATGATGATATTCGGGCGCTTTTCCGTTTTGCCTTCGGTTGCTCGGGCGGGAGCGGCCAAACCCAGCAATCCCAGGAAAACGCGAACTTTTGTGAACATGATGTCCCCTCAAGAAAAAACCGCCCTTGCGCAATCCTTCTTATTCTGAAGCGGGATCGCCGACAACAAAAAGCGGGAAGTAGGCATAACTCCGTGTGCCCCAGGTAGCTGTCCCCGCCCGTCACTCCTTGGTTTTTTGGGGTTTTCGCTGTCAGAATGACTGCCGGCCAAACTTTTTGGCAGGTGGGATATGGTTTTTTGACAAAGCCCTTGATTTTTAGTTGTTCCCATGTTTAGTTTAAATAAGAGGTTATGGGTTCATCCGCGGGAAGTGGCCTCATCGCGGTATAGCATTTGCTATTTTCCATCCTGGGCAACCGCCTGCCGCCGGCCCTTCCATCTGGTAGGCTTCCTTTAATTTTCCCTGGAAATAATGCGTTTTTTCTTGAGCAGTTTTAGAGCCTTTCCGGGGAGGGGAGGAGAACCTTTTTCGTGGTGTCGGGAAGACGTGCGGGAAGGGGGGTGAACGTTTTGCACAGCAATCTGCACAGAAACCGGGATGAACCCTTGGCACTTTCTTGGTTGCGAAGCAATCCCAAGGGGCTTGAGAGATCCTTTTGAGGTGGCGAACGGCCTTGGAGAGTCCGCGGCATGATCGTGACCAAACCCAAACCGTATTCCATCCTGATTACCGACGACGATCGCGGCTGCCGCGAGGCCTTACGCGATATCGTCGAGGAAGAAGGATATCCCGCCTTGCTCGCCGCCAGCGGCGAGGAAGCGGTGGACATTGTCCGCGAAGGGCCGGTCCACCTGGCCCTGCTCGACATGCACATGCCGTCGCTGACCGGTCTGGAGACCTTGCAGATCGTGCGGCAATTCAATGCCCTGCTGCCGGCCATCCTGATCACCGCCGATTCCAGTGCCGAATTGATGCGCCAGGCTTTTAGCGTGAAAGTATATAGTGTCATCCCCAAACCTGTCAGCCGCAACGTCGTTCTGTATACTGTGGTACGAGCTCTGGCCAAGGTGTATGGCATGTTGAAAGACGGTTCGCAGGCAAACTTCGGAGATCCTGACGACCTTTGAAGTTTTTACCGTTTGTTTTTGTCCTTTTATCCGGGAGAAGCACCGACATGAAAGTCGTACCCCTCAACGACAAGATCGTGGTAAAGCGTTTGGAAGCGGAAGAGAAGACCGCCGGCGGCATCGTCCTGCCCGACACCGCCAAGGAAAAACCCAAGCAAGGCAAGGTCCTCAGCGTCGGCGACGGCAAGCTCCTGGAAAGCGGCGACCGCGCCAAGTTCCAGGTCAAGGAAGGTGATCGTGTCCTGTTCACCTCCTACGCCGGCAATGAAGTCACCGTGGACGGTGAGGAATACCTCATCATGTCCGAGGATGACGTTTTGGCGGTGGTTGAGTAATAACCGCTGAGGATGAAACCGGCCACGGGGAATCTCCGTGGCCGGTTTCCTGCGCCCTGTTTACGTTTAGCGCACGCTTGATCTTTGCAAAAGCGTTGTCGCCTTTGCAAAGTTCAAGCGTGCGCTAATTAAACGTAAACAAAGAGGCAAGGTCTTGACCAGTGCTGAGCACCGCATGCCCAAGCTCCATCAATCAATATCCGCAGGGACTTCCTAAATCGCATTTCCATAAGGAGTTGCGCGGTTCGATTATCTGGCACCAGGTTTGCACCACCAAAAAGCGGTCTTTTTTCAAGGAGACTTTATGAAAACCCTCCTGGCAGCCGGCTTGTTGGTCCTTACAGGTAGCGGGCTTCTGCTCCAACCTATTTCGGCCGGGGAAAAACCCAAGCGCTTCGGCCCCGATCCCAAGGAGTGGGAGGCGGTCGTTGCCAAGGCAATCGACTTTCTGAAAGGCACGCAGGATGCCAAGGGCGGCTGGAGCACCAACCAGAGCCCCGGCGTCACCGGCGTCGTCCTGACCGGCCTGCTCAAGGCCGGCATGAGTCCCAAAGACCCGGTCGCCGAGAAGGCCCTCAAGTACATCGAAAGCCTCATTAATCCCAAGGCCAAGCACATCGCCGGCAAGGATCCCAAGGTGCAGCTGCAAAACTACGTCACCAGCATCAATGTCATGGCCCTGATGGCCGCCAAGTCCGACAAGTACAAGGTCGTCATCAAGGACGCCGTCGATTTCCTCAAGAACCTGCAATGGGACGAGGGCGAGGGCAAGGATGCCAAGGACGACTTTTTCGGCGGCGCCGGCTACGACAGCAAGTCGCGGCCCGACCTGTCCAACACGCAGTCCTTCCTCGACGCTCTCAAGGCGGCGGGCCTGCCCGACGACGATCCCGCCTTCAAGAAGGCCGCCATCTTCGTCAGCCGCTGCCAGAACCTCAAGAGCGAGCACAACGACCAGAAGTGGTCCAAGCTCATCAACGACGGCAGCTTCATCTACACGGCGGCCGGCGGCGGCGTCACCAAAGCCTTCGACGAGCCCGGCCCCAACGGCGAGCTGCCCGGCTACGGCAGCATGACCTACGCCGGCATCAAGAGCCTCATCTACTGCGGCGTCTCCAAGGACGATATCCGCGTCAAGAAAGCCTACGAGTGGATTCAGACCAACTATACCGTGGACAAGAACCCCGGGATGCCGGCGGCGCGCTCGCAATGGGGCCTGTACTATTACTTCAACACCATGGCCAAATGCCTCGACGCACTGGGTTTGGATGAAGTCGTCGATGCCAAGAAAGTGCGCCACGACTGGCGCAAGGACATCACGCGGACCCTGGCCAAGCGGCAGGGCAAAGACGGCAGCTGGGTCCATCTGCCCAACTGGATGGAAGCCGACCCCAACCTGGTCACCGGCTACGCCTTGATGGCCCTGAGTTATTGCCGGCCGAAGGAATAATCAGACCGCTTATCACACCCCCTTTGTCGATTAGCGCTCGGACCCTATACGTCACGCGGCCGAAAATGATACTGAGCCCGAAGCGCAAGCAAGGTTTCCCACCGGGATTCCTGTTCCCCCTTGCTTGCCCTTCGGGCTCAATTTTGGCCGCTCAAAGTATAACAATCCCAACCGCCGACCTTGCCCGGCGGTTATTTTGTTGGTACAAGAGTATTCGCCCATGAAAACGGATCCCTGGTTTTATCGGTTGTTGAAGGTCTGGCCGACGGCGTTCTTCGCCTTGATGGGCCTGCCCGTTACTTTGGCCGAGCGGTACCGCTTCGATTCCGTGGAGCTCAAAAGACAGGGATGGCGCATCGATGGTGTGTTTCTTCCCGTCGATGACAACGACCCGATTTACGTGCTCGAGGTCCAGGGGTACTTAGTTCCGACTTTCTACGCGAACTTGTTTGCCAAGGTGTTTGGTTATTTGGAGTTGAACAATCCGGCCCAGGATTGGCGGGCGGTGCCGATTTTCGTCGAGCGGTCGTTCGAACCAAAAGAAACGGAACCCTATCAAGTTCTTTTGGATTCGCCGAAGGTGACGCGGATTTACCTCGACGAATTGCGGCCGCGCGCCGACCCGCCCCTGGCCCTCGGCATTTGGGAGATGGTGTCGGCCTCCGAAACCCGGGTGCGGGATTTGGCGCCAAAGATCCTGGAAAAAGCCCGGGGCGAATTGGCCGATAAAGCTCTTGGCAGGAAGGTGGTACAATTAGTTGAAGAAATCTTGATGCAAAGATTCGCCAACCTCAGTCCGGAGGAATTGAGAGCCATGTTGAACCTACCTGATATTCGGGATACACGATTTTTCAAGGAAGCCCACGAAGAGGGCCTCAAAGAGGGCCTCAAAGAGGGCCTCAAAGAGGGCCTCAAAGAGGGCCTCGAAGAGGGCCTCGAAGAGGGCGCGCGTAAAGCCAAAGACAAGATCGCGCGTAAGTTGCTGGCGGAAGGGCTGGCCGTCAAGAAAATTGCCAATATTGTCGGGCTTCCCGTGGAAGAAGTACGTCGTCTGGCAGCGCCAAAGGAATGAGGGCCCAGCAAGGGGCCCCGGGTCACCGGCTACGCTCTGATGGCCCTGAGCTATTGTCGGCCGAAGAAAAAACCGCCCCGCGCTAAACCCAAACAACCACCACAACTCCAACCGCCGACCTTGCTCGGCGGTTTTTTGTTGTTACCAGAGTACGGCTGCCAAGGGGTTTGGCCGCTGGTTCGGGGGCTGCGACATCAAGAAAGGCGGCGTGGATATTGGAAAGTTCAGGCTCCGCCAGGTGACGGTGCCAGTCGGCTTGCCAGCGTAACCACGCCGGTAATAAACGGGCATTACCTTGGCCCCGCCATCTGCAGGAGCGTCTGTTATGTAACTGTTAAGCACTTCGTCTTTTTTTTCGAGGTTTTGTTTTTGTTTCAACCAACGAAAAAGGACTACAGACCTTTCGTAACCCCCCACGCGGCTGCGCCGCGAGACATCCCGAAGGAACTGTACCAAAATAG
>CAZFGM010000397.1:0-7063 GCA_964518515.1 uncultured Alcaligenaceae bacterium
GACCCCTCGAATCTTGCTTGGAGCTGCCATAACCAACCTGGCGAAGGGCTCCAATCTTTCGGGCCGCGTGCAGGGCGAATTGGACCTGTCACTTCCGCGCATTCCGCGCTGCCTGGTTCGGAGCCAGGGTCTGCTGCAGCCGCAGGGTTCAAATTTCCAGGCACGGGTCCCAATCCGATTTTTTTGGAAGATGTTTCTGGAAAAACTCGGAAGGAGAATCGGCCCGGAGTCGGCCATCCAGATAAGCGATGAGAGCGTCGCGGGCCCTTTCCAGCTGGTGGAGGGCCTGGAGGATCACGCCCATATCCTCCGACCTGGCCAGGACGCGAACACGCTCGATGAGGCGGCGCAACGGTTCCTGATCAGCCGGGGAAAAATGCCGGCCTCGATCTTCCAGAAGCCTTTCGATGTCACCAATACACTGGCGGACCTGATGGCGCGCTGGCATTAGCTCCGCCGGCGGCCGAGGGGTCACGCACATGCTTTTTTCTTTACCCGAAGCCTGATCCCGAGCGCGGACCCGGAGAATGCCGTTGGCGTCCACGTCGAACGTGACGTCGATCTTGGTTTGTGTCCGCGGGGCGTTCAGACCTTCCAGGTCGAGTTGTCCGAGAAACTGCCGGCGACCAGCCTGTCGGCCTTCTTCTTGAAAAAGGCGAATACTGACCCCCGGTTGATAGTCGGCGGCCACCGTAAAAACCTGGGTTTTCACGGTCGGAATGGTGGCGTTGCGTGAAATCATGGCCACAAATTCCCCCGTGGGGGTTTCCAGGCCAAGAGTTAGCGGCGTGACGTCCAGCACCAGGAGTTGGGACCGGCTCCCCAACAGAAGCTGCTGCCCTTGAATGGCCGCGCCCATGGCCACCACTTCGTCAAAAGCGGCGGCGCGGTGAACCGCCCGGGTGAACAGGTCGCAAAACAGTTGCCGCAACCCCGGCATCCGCGTCATGCCCCCGATCACCAGGACCTCGTCAACGGCCTCCGCCCGGAAACCAGCGTCGCGGAGCGTGTCCAAAACCAGACGCCGGCACCGGTCGATCAATGGCTCGACCAGGCGCTCCAGCTTGGTCCGCGTCACGGTCACATGCAGCCCCCCCTCTTCTTGGCACAGCCAAGGCAAATCCACGGAGACCTCGGAGTTTTGTGAAATATCCCGCTTGGCCTGTTCGGCGGCCAAACGGAGACGCTGGCGAGCGACCCGATCTTGCCGCAAACGCTCCCGCGCGGCGGGAGGGACCTGCTCCAGCCAATGATCCACCAGGGCCTGGTCGAAATCATCGCCCCCCAGGGCGGCGTCTCCGCCGACGGCCTTGACTTCCAGAACTCCGCCGCCGATTTCCAGTAGTGTGATGTCAAAAGTCCCGCCCCCCATGTGCAACACGGCCAGCTTGCGGATGTTCTGGCCGTGGGCGAGGGCCAGAGCGGCGGCGGTGGGCTCGGAAATGATGCGCATGCGCTGGCGAATCTTTCGGCCTGTGCCGGGATCTTTCAAGACCCAATCGACATCGAAGCCGGCCCGTTCCGCGGCTTCGAGCACCGCCTGGCGCTGGGCGTCGGTGAAAAATACGGGCACGGTCACGATGGCGCGCCGCGTGGGATGCCCCAGGTGAGTTTCGGCCGCATCCTTGAGCTTGCCCAGCAGCAAAGCTAAGATTTCCACCGGAGAATAGGGCCGGCCGTCGATGAGCACCCGCGGCGTCTCCCGGGGGCCGGCCACAATGTCGTAGACCAACCGGCTGGCCAGGGTTCGCCAGGCCTCGCCGGCCCGGCCCAGCAACCGCTTGATCGAATACACCGTGCGCTGCGGATCGTTGACGGCCCGCTGCCGGGCCCGGGCACCAACCAGGACCTCCCCAGATTCCGTGAACGAAACCACGCTGGGTGTCAGGATTTCTCCTTCTTGATTGGGAATGACCTCTACTTTCCCCGCGCGCACCACTGCCATGACCGAATGCGTCGTGCCCAGGTCAATGCCGAGAACGGGCCCCTGATCGGGTTCGACGCAATCGGCATCCGGCTCGGTCGTGAAGAAATGCTCGCTTTCGGGATAGGATTCCTGCTTGCGCCAATCCAGGGCGCGGAGCGTTTCTCCTCCTTGGACCGGGGAGGGGCACCTAGGCCCGCTCAGCTGCGGAACCGGTTCCGGGGCAAACAGCGATTTCAGCCAGGACCACATGGGCAGCCTCCTTGGGTTCTAGCTGGGAAATCCCAAGAAAAAGACAGCGCTAATAACCAAACCGGTTGCATTGTCCCCGAATTTTTTTGGGAATCAAGAGGGCGAACAGAGGCACACCGCTCCGAGTTTTTTCTGATCGGAAAGTCAAAATCAGGAACCCCGCAGGCCCCGTTCGACAGCATCAAAAAAGCTATTCAGCTCCTTCGGTTGCGTGAAGATGTGCGTCGCCACGCGGATGCGGTCGGGGCCGCCGGCGATGCGGATGTGGCGGGCGGCACATTCCCCGACCACGCGGTTGAGGTTGCCCTTGACCGGCTCGAAGCTCACCAGGCCGGCGTAGAAGGGGTCGGCGCTGGCGTTGGCCAGGCGCAGTTGCGGGTACTTGCGGATCTGGTCGCGCACGCGGCCGGCAAGCTCGTGGATGCGCTGATAGACGCGCTTAGAGCCGATGGTGTGGAAGAAATCCAGGGCCGACTTCAAACCGACCATGACGGACAGGTTGGAGGTGCCGAAGTTGGAAAAGCGGTAAGCCTTCTGCTTGTGATTGCGCCACTCGGCCGAGGCGATGTTGACCCACAGGCGCTCGAGCAGCTCCTCGCGGATGAACAGCGTGCCGGTGCCCTTGGGGGCCATCAGCCATTTGTGCGGACTGGAGGCATAGAAGTCGCAGCCCAGATCATGCAGGTTCAGCGGGATTTGGCCGATGGCGTGGGCGCCGTCCACGTGGGTGAGGACGCCGCGCTTGCGGGCGAGCCGGCAGATTTCCTTGACCGGTAGCACCAGGCCCGTGACGGTGGTGATGTGGCTGAAAACCACGATGCGCGTGCGCGGCGTCAGGGCCTTGGCGAAGCGGTCCACGATCTCGTCAATCGACGCGGGGGGTTTGGGCAGGGTGACGAAGTTCAAGCGGATGCCGAAACGAGCGGCTTTCTGTTCCCAACAGCACTGGCCGCCCGGGTGTTCCTGGTCGGTTAAGAGGGCCTCTTCACCGGGTTTCATATCGAGGCCGTTGCACACGACGTTGTTGCCTTCGGTGGCGTTGCGCGTCAGGGCCAGCTCATCGCGGCGGCAGTGGAGGAACGCCGCCAGGGCGTCGCGCAGCTCGCGCAGCGGCCGGCTCTCGCCATAGCCAAACCACGGATACTCCGGCTCGCGGAACGCCTCGGCGGACAACAGGTGATCGATCGTCGCCCGCAGCACGGGCAGCGGCGTGCAGCCGACCGAGCCGCAGTTCAGATTGATGTGGTCGGGTGCGAGCAGCCACTGGCGGCGCAGCTCGGCCCAGTAACGCTCGGGATCGGTGGCATGGAGTTTATCCGCCGGCAGCCGCGGCGCCTCCGGACCGAACGCCGCCTCGGCGCGGGACAGGGGTATTCCCAATAAGGCCGCGGCCACGGCGCCGCGCTGCATGAACTCCCGGCGATTATGCATAACACCTCTCAATGGAACGTCGAGTTGTAGCGGATCATGCCGTACAGGGGTGGCATCGTCTCCTCGCAGCGCTGGATGAAGTCGATGGCCAGGCGGGTGATTTCGTTGCCTTTTAACTCGATTTCCCAGACAACGAAGGCGCCGGCAATGCGGTTGGCGCCGCGGCCTTTGCCATACCACTCGATGCCCGGCGCGTCGTCGCTGAAGGGGAAGCGCTTGGCGTTGGGGTACTCGCCGGCGGCGAGGAACTTGCCACGGGGGGCGCCGAAATGGATGTTCCAGTCGTCCACCGTGATGGACACGCCGCGGTCGTTGCGGCGGACAGTCAGCTGATCGCCGGTGTAAGAGAAGGCGTTGCCTTGGCCGATGTAATCACCCTTGCTGCTGATGGCACGCAAGTAGGAGACGGCCTTGGCGCTGCGGGCGGGCTTGAAGAACTTGCCGTTGGCCACCGCGTCCAGGCTCGGCTGCACGCCGCTGTCGCGATACACCGGCACGTCCGTCCGCGCCACCTCCTTGCCGTCCAACCGGGCTACCACCACACAAGAGACGGCGGTTGGCTGTTCGGGAACCTCCACCGCCAACTCCACGGCATCGGCGAGCTCGAGCGTCAGCGGTTTCTTGGCTATCTTGAGCGACACGGAGTCGAGACCGGCGAGCTTGCCGTACATCGTTCGCCCGTCGCTCATCTTGGCGCTGACGCGTGGGCCCAGGCGCAGGCTGCGGACTTCGCTGAGTTGGACCTTGCCAAGGCCCACCTGGAGCGTGCGGTCCTCGGCCATGCCGGTGACGGCGCCATCCTCATACTTGACGGTCACGCGCAGGGTTTCCGGGCCGGGGGGCGGGGGGAACGGAACCGCGGTGACGGCGTAGGCGCCGTCCGCCAGCTTCATGGGGAAGCGCCGCTCCTTGCCGGGCCCGGTGCTCAGGACGAGTTCCAGCTCGTGGCCCTTGGGGTCGGACAAAAGCGACACGAGCCGGGCGCGAAATTCGAGGGGCTTGTGGCGGTTGTCGCCGGCCATGTTGGGCGGGGAGAAGACAATCTCCGGGCGGGCCACGAAGCGTTGCACGTGGCTAACCGGGATGGCCAGGTTGATGCCGGCGCCTTTGATGCCGCTGACCACGACGCCGACCACCTTGCCGCTGTTGTCGAGTACGGGACCGCCGGAGTTGCCAGGGTTGAGCACGGCATCGAGTTGGATGCGGTACAATTCGCCGCCCTTGTCGCGGCGCAGGGAGGTGACACTGCCGACATTGACACTGATATTGGGGTAAGCCCCTTCCTTGCCCAAGGCCACTCCGAACGGGAAACCGAAGGCGATCACCTCACTCAGCTCGGCGAGTTTGTCGTCCGAGCCGAGCGCCAGTGCTGGGAGTTTTTCCGCCCCTTCGGCCTGCAGCAGGGCCAGATCGAGTTCCTTGTCGGCGCGGAGAACCTTCGCCTTGAACAGCTTTTGCGTTTTCAGTCCGGCGTCCAACACAAGCGTCGCGGCGCTGGCCGAGCGCACCACGTGTTCGTTGGTGATGAACAGGCCCGACGGGTGCAGGCAAAACGCCGACCCGTAGCGCGGCTTCAAGTCCACCAGAGCGGTCGCCGGCTTGGCGGCCTTGACAATTTCCGCGCGCGATTTCGCCTCGTCGGCGAGCAGCGCTCCCGTGAAGGCCAGCAGCCCCCACAACGACATGGCCACGCGAACACCGTACATAACGGCCTCCTCAAGAACTTTCAACACACTGGATGATGGTACGCGAGGAGTATACCGTGCCGAAAAACCCGCTTCAAGGAAAAAGCAGGACTATCCGCATCACCGCATCACGGGTAAGCAGCTGAAAAGTAGGTGGGATTTTCGTACCTTAAAGCCAGCTGCAGATTGGCTTTTGCTATTCCCACCCCTTTCCAGACCACCATGGCCGAGATCATTCTAACCCAGGAATCAACGTCTTACAGAAGCCCTGGATTTGATGCAGCACATTCTCAATACCTTTCCCAACACGAAAGCAGCACAAAGGGTCCAGAAGCTGTTAACGGGAAACTTTTTATTTTGGCCTTTTCCCGAGACGCCCGGTTCGGGACAGGCCGCGGCGCACGCTTGCCGGACTCCGCTGGAATCAAGATACAGACGCAGCAGCAGATCCACGGCACGCGGCGGCAACTGCATGCCGGTCTCCCAGCGCCTCAGCGTTGCGTGTGGAATGCGCAGCGCCGCCGCCAAATTGGCTGGAACGCCGGCACGGGCCCGCTGCGCCTTGGCTACACCCGGGTGTGATGACCGCCTGTCCGTACTGCGAACAAGTCGGCACCAGATGGTGAATGGTGATCTCGTAGCTGGCGCCATCGTGTTCGGCCTTCGTCGTGTAGTCTCGCTCAACCGGCGACGCCGTCTTTTCGCGGCAAGCGGGACACATCCACGGAAAGGGCTTCGCTTTTCGCTCTTCCATCCTCGGGCATCTCATTTACGTTGCGGATGGGCGTTGACGAGAAGGACCGCGGGACAAGCAACATCGGCATCAAGCAGACGCATCTCGACGAAAAGGCGGACTCCGGCACGATTACGACCGCCTTGTAGTAGAAGGCGTAGCCGTTGTATTCCGGTCGTTGCTCCTTGACCTGTCGTATTGTACCACCGCCGGCGACAAACTCGCTGGTGAGTTGGCGAATGGCCGCCATGGCCGCCGGAGATCCTGGCAAAAGGAGCCAGCCGCGGCTATAATCCTTTGCGGATGTTTCTGATAAAATCAAGTCGCATTGAATACAGGAAAAACAATGGCTACGGCTCCAAAACAACTGATTGAAAGTTTGCAAAATTCTCGTTGCATGATTTTCGTGGGCTCCGGTCTGTCCATCCAGGCCGGTTATCCCAGCTGGTCGCAGCTGGTGGACCGGCTGGTAAAGGAAGCGGCCGGCGCTTTCCCGGAAAAAGCGGCCAGCCTCAAGGCCTATGCGGCAAAAGAGAAAGATCCTCTGCTGGTTGCCGAATATACCCGCAGCAAACTGGGAAGTCAGCGTTACGGCAGCTTGCTCCGCGCCGGTCTTACGCGCGGCGCCAAACCGACCCGCGCGCACGACCTGATTGCCAAAACCGATTATCGGGCCGCCATCACCACCAACTACGACAAGTTAATCGAAACAGCCATTACCCTGGTGCGCGGCGAACCGCCGCCCATGTATAGTTGGAATTCCTTACAAGCGCTGGCGTCGGCTTTGTTCGAGGGACAGTTCTTTGTTTTGAAATTGCACGGCGACATTGATAACACCGAATCCATTATTCTCACCAGTCAGGATTACGATCAAATCATGTTTCGCGCTCCTTTCATGCGCACCTTCTTACAATCCATATTCCTGAATTTCACTCTTTTGTTTGTGGGCTACAGTTTGACCGATCCCGATTTTCAGCTGATGTTGACCCGTCTTTCGCGGAACGGGGTTGACGAAAAAAAATATTCCGGGTATGTGGC
>CAZFGM010000398.1:0-7061 GCA_964518515.1 uncultured Alcaligenaceae bacterium
CCTTGAGCGAGCCGAAGCGAGAAAAACCGAGTAAAAATCCTTCACGGCGTTGCCGGATGGGGCGTAATCCACGAACCGGGGAGAAAATCGAAATCCCCGCCTCAATCTCCGCCAAGTTCAAGCCGGGGCGCGGCCTGAAGGACCAAGTCGGCGGCCTCTTCGAAGTCCCAGGAGAGTAGGACCGAGAGGCAGGATTGGAAAATCTGCAATCTGAAATCGGATTTCCAATGGTTCCGCAAACCACTCGCCTGTATAACCCCAAGGGCCCGGACCGGCTGGCCGTGGTTTCGGTGCAGCCGTCGGCGGGCCTGCCGGGCGGATACCTCATTCAACTGGCCCGCGGCTCGGGACCGGGCCCCCTTGGGAAAGGGACGGTTTACGGGCCATATCCCGAGCAAGATCTGGAAGCGCGGTTTGCCGATGTCCTTGAAGCCCTCAACTCGGAAGGCTTTCGGCCCACCGGGGTGGCGGATTTGTTGGTAAAGCTGGCCAGTCCCGACGCGGCGGCGCGCGGCCGGGCCGCCCTGGGGTTGGGCTGGCGTCGCGCCGCCGAAGCGGTCGAACCCATTCTGGCCGCCCTCCCCAAGGCAGTGGATGAAATATGCAGCTTTCTGGATGCGCTGGGCGCCCTGGGCGACCGGCGGGCCCTGCCGGTCTTGCGCGAGCAAGCTGTTCGCAAATTGCTGTCGCGCCGCCGCTCCGCGGTCGAGGCGCTGCGCAACCTGGGGGATAGTGACGGCCTGGCCGCCGCGCGCCAGCAAGCCCTCGAACGATTGCCGGCGGCGGTGCGCCAGGTTCTGGAACCTCTCGACCCGGAAAAAACCGAGGACGGACTCTCGGTTGTTCAAGCTATCCTGGCCCTGGAGGTGCAGCAACGGGGCCTGGCGCTCGATACGTTGTACGAGCTGGCGACTCCGCTTGCCGTGGCGGTGGTGCCCGCGGCGCTGGCTCAGGTCCCGTTCGACCAGGCCCATCACTGGCGGTACGTGAAAAGCATCCATAAACGGGCCATGCTGCGGCACGATTACGCCCTGTTCGGTTGGTTGAGCCACGCCATCGAGGTACAAGGTCGGGCGTCCACCGGTAGCGAAGCCACCGTCAAGTCGGGTTATGACGGCGTCGTCCGGCCGGTGCGCATCTTTGCCCGCAAAACGCAGAATTTCATGCGGCGCTTGTCCTGGCGTTATCTCCGGTTGCTGGCCAGCCACCGGCCGGAAGCGTATTCGCGAGCAGCCGCCGAAGCCCTCCTTGCCTATGGCCCCCAAGACGGTGAGACGCCGCGGGGACTTTACGGTCAATTTGCATCCTGCTACCTTCTGAATCGCATTCTGTGGGGCGGCGGCCAGCGGTTTGAGTTGAGTGAGCGGAGCCTGCGCTTTCGATTCCGTGGTTCCGAGGAAGTGCAACCGCCCGCCCACGTGAGAGAAGAGGCCTATCCTCACTTGTGGGATGCTCAGCCTCGCGCCTATCTGCGCATTCTGGGAGCCGCCCGGCTGGTCGAAGCCCATGCCTTTGCCGTGCAGGCCGTCGAGAGCCGGCATCCGCATGTGCTTCACCAGGCCAGCCCTGCGGAAATCCTGGCTTTCTTGCAAGCGCCTTACGAACCGACGGTGAAGCTGGGGTTGAAGGAATTGGAACGCCGGTTCGATCCGGAGCACCCCGACTGGCTGCTTCTGGGCCAGCTCTTGAGCGATGGCCGGCCGGCCGCGCGGGAGATGGGCGAGCGCTGGCTGCGGCTCACCGCCCCTTTGTGGACCGGAAACCTGGAGCAGATCGTGACTTGGCTAGCGATGGGTCAGGCCGCCACTCGCGCCCTGGCGACCCAACTCACGGTAGCCGCTCTCCGGACCGATGCCGCTTTACGCCCGGCGCTGGCCAAATATATCCTGGACCTTTTTCTGAAGGCTCAGGTCACCGATGATACAGCCGATGGCTTTGTCACGGTCGCGCGCGAAGTTCTCCTGGACGATCTTGATCCCCTTCTCTCCCTTGAGGAATTGATCGCTTGGATTGGGCGAGGCCCGGAGGCGACACTGGCCATTGCCGGGGAATTGCTGGGCCGGCGCCGGGACCCGCTGACCGATCTGGGCCTGGAACGCCTGGTTTTCTTGGCCCAGCATGACATCGCGACGGTCCGGGCCGGGGCACATCGCTTGATTCGGGGAGCGGAAGTTATCTTCCGCGCCGATCCGTCGCTGCTGCTGATGCTGGTGGAAAGCGCCTGGGAGGACACCCGCAAGCTGGCGGTGGAAATACTCCGCGTCACTCTTCGGCCGGAAACTCTGACTCTGGAAGGGTTGATGGGATTGCTCGATTCGAGCCAGGTGGAGGTGCAAAACCTCGGGCAAGAGCTGGTCCCGCTGCGCCTGGCTTTCTTGCCCGCAGATGAATTGGTCTATCGCCTGGTCCAGCATCCGCATCCGAACATGCGCCGCTTTGCCCTGGAAATGGCCTTGCGGCATTTGCCGGAAGGCGCCAACCCCCTGGCCCGGCTGGAACACTTCTTCCGCGCGGCCTTGTTCGATCTGTGGCCCGACCGCCTGCTCAAGCAGCGCGTGCTGGATTTTCTGGCCCGGCGCGGGTTGGCCGATGAGTATCAGGCGGCGGTGGCCGCCCGCATCCTGGCCGAGGTGGTTCGCGTGCAGGGGCGGGGAGATTTCGAGCGCGCCCTGGAAGCCCTGGTCCGCCTCAAGCTGGCTTATCCGCAGGTGGCCGCCCCGATCACCCTGAAAATGGAGGACGTGGCGTGATTGTGCCCTTGCACTACCAGGGCCGCAGCGGCATTGTCAACAGCCTCGGGCAAACCAAGGTCGGTTTCGCCACCAACGTGCTGCGCGAGGCCACCTTCTTTCGTGGCACGCTGGCCCAGCCGGTGCTGTTTCGCGAAGCCCTGGCCGCCCTCTATCAGGTAGTGGTCAGCGACTACAAGTACCGGCCCCGCGACCGGCTGGCGTTCCGCGCCTGGCTCGAGGAACAGGACTGGAAATTCCTTGCCGGCCTGGGTCTGAAAAGTCAAAAGGCCCGTGCCCAGCTCGAACAACTCGAAGCGCGGCGGGCGGAGCTGGATCACTCCCGCCGCCAACGACTCGGCCCTTTCCATAAAGCCCGCCTGGCTTATTTCAACTACATCTATGAGAAACAATACGAGCTCCAGCTCTTGCTCGACCCGGTGATCACCGTGCACCCGGACGAGATTTCGTTCGAGGTCTTTTCCCGCGACGAAAGCACCTACGCGCGCCTGGCCGTTCCCTTTCCCCGGTTCGACAAGATCGAGGCGTTCGAATGCGGCACCACCAACATCGATTTCAGCCCCCAGCTCCACCAGGAGCTGGAGCGCATGCGCTCGTACCGGCGGACGCAGTTCCACATCGAGCCGAGCGGCCTGACGGTGGCCGTGGCCGGCGCCGCGCACAAGGAAAAGAAAATCGACCTGCCCGAGAGCTGGGTGATGGGCTTTCTCCAGGTCCACAGCACGATGACCCTGGGCCTGACGCACCTGACGATGGCGCCCGTGGACCTGTTCAATATCTGCCGGTATTTGCGGCGGCACAAGGCCCGGACGTCGCCGCGCGCCTTGCGATTTGAGTTCGTCCCCGGCCGGCGAGTACGGGCGGTCCTGGAACCGTGGGAACACGTGGTCGAGCTGACGGAGGCTTCCACGTTCCCCGGCGCGAAACCCCTGTCGGTCCGGACCTGGGGGCGGAATCGCTTGCAAATATTGCGGCGGCTCCTGCCCGTGTGTCGGCAGGTCGATGTCTATCTGGCCGGCTACGGCTTGCCCAGTATTTATGTCCTGGACCTGGGCGGCTTCACCTTCACCCTGGCCCTGTCCGGCTGGACCGACAATGACTGGACCGGCGGGGCCAAGTTCGACCTGCTCACCCGGCGTTTGACCGCCAGTGCCGCGGAGTTGACGCAGACCTATGAAGCGCTGCGCCAGGTTCGTTACGCCAGCGACGGGGCCGTGGCGTCCGCCACCGGCTTGGGGCTGGAAAAATGCCGCAGCGCCCTGTCGTTTCTGTGCCAGGCGGGCCGGGCCATGTACGATCTTAAAGGCCAGGTCTTTCGCCACCGGGAATTATTCATGACGCCTTTTTCCGCCCAGGAGGCGGCCGCCACCGTAAAGCAGGCCGCCGCCCACGGCAACGCCCAGGAAAAGGCCGCCCAGGAAATTATCAACAACGATAACATTCGCATTATTGCCCGCCGGCCCGTGACCACGGGTTACAAGCTGAGCGGCAGTGCCAAGGGCGGCGACGGCAAGCGTGTCCGCCCCCTGGTGCACGTGGACCATGAAGGACATATTCTCGAGGCCTCGTGCACGTGCCCGTTTTACAAGAAGTCCAAGTTGACCCAGGGGCCGTGCGAGCATATTTTAGCCCTGCGTTTGGCCCACATGAGCCAACTGGAGAAAGAAGATCGGCCGGTTTGAGGGGATTTCTGAACGGCGAGCCGAGCCGCGTAAGCGGCCGGGTTGCGGCCGCGGCGTTACCCGGCTCCTTACGGAGCTCGGCTCGCCTCAGATCAAAGGAGGGCAGCTCTTCGGTGAGGGAGAGCGGTGGTTTCCTTTAGCCATCCGTACGGTGTTACGCCGTGCAGGCTTCCGTGCCGTGCATTCGTCACGCGCTCGTTCGTCACACGCGAACTAGGCCTGGCCAGCCCGCAGCTGGGTTTGGCCTCTGGCCACCGCGGGCATCGGCCAGAGCCTAGTTCGCTTTAGTGGACCGAGCACGTCCTCAGGTTGTTCGTAAAGACCACCGTCTCTCCCTCCCCGAGGAGCTGCCTCTTTTGCCGCTGGCGGTTGAGCCATCCCTGGCGCTACAAAGAAATCATCCGAGAACCGGTAGCCGCAGGCTTCAGCCTGCGGAAAATCCGCACCCTAAAGGGTGCGGCTACCATCCCGGCGGGAGACATCATGGCGGACGACGACAAGGCCAAGCTGTACCAGAAAATCGTCCAGCAAGTGGACGAAAAGATTCTGCTCGAGCGGATGCGCTTGCACGGCTTCTGGCCCCATCAGGCGGAAGTTCCCGAGGACCCGCCGGCGGAAGCGGCCGAGCGCGCCCGCCTCGAGGAAGAGATCGCCCAGCTGCTACAGGAAAGGGCGCAGGCCCAGGACCCCCAGCGCGCCCTGGCCCAGGAGCGGAAACGCCGCTGGGAGGAAAGCAAGAAGCGCCGGGCCGAGGCCAAGGAAAAACGCGCCCAAGAACAGCAGCAGCGCCGTGCGGCCTGGGCCGCTTTTCGCCAAACCACCATCGTCCACGCCGGCGCCGGCGTCAGCGGCGGTTTGCACAACACCATCAGCGACGTGGCCAAGCTCGAAGCCCGCGGCCTACCCGTCCTGCACAACGCCGCCGATCTGGCCCAGCACATGGACATTACCCTCTCTTCCCTCCGCTGGCTGACCTACCATCGCCGCGGAGCCACCGTGGTCCATTATCATCGCTACAGCATCGCCAAGAAAACGGGGGGCCTGCGCTACATTTCCGCGCCCAAGCCCGCACTCAAGCAGGCCCAGGCCTGGGTCCTGCAAAACATCCTGGCGGTTCTGCCTCTCCAGGACCAGGCGCACGGCTTTGTGCCCTTTCGGTCGATTGTCACCAATGCCGCGGCCCACGTGAACAAGGCCGTGGTGATCAACCTGGATTTGAAGGAATTTTTCCCGTCGATCACTTTTCGCCGGGTGAAGGGTCTGTTCGAGGCCTTTGGCTACAGCGAACACCTTGCCACGGTGGTGTCCCTGTTGTGCACCGAACCGCCGCGCCTGGCCGCCGAGCTGGAGGGCAAGGTCTACCATGTCGCCCTGGGCCAGCGCGTGTTGCCCCAGGGCGCCTGCACCAGCCCCGCCCTCACCAATCTCTTGTGCACAAAGCTCGACCGCCGCCTGGACGGCTTGGCGCGGAGGCATGAATTCGTCTACACGCGCTATGCCGACGATTTGACCTTTTCGGGGGATCGGCCGGCGGCGGTGGGCCGGTTGCTCCGCAGCGTGCGTTCCATTCTCCAGGCGGAAGGTTTCACCGAGCACCCCACCAAGACGCGCGTCATGCGGCGGGCCAACCATCAAGAAGTCACCGGCGTCACGGTGAATGTCCGGCCGACCCTTGGCCGCAAAGAGATCCGCGCCCTGCGGGCCATCTTGCACAACGCGGCCCGTCATGGCCTGGCCAGTCAGAATCGCGCCGGCCACCCCTCCTTCGCCGACTCGCTGCGCGGCCGGGTCGCCTTCGTGTGCATGGTGGACCCGCAGCGGGGAATACCTTTGCGCGAGGCGCTGGAGAAGGCACTGCCAAAAGGGTAATTGGGTAACGGGGTAATCAGGTTTCGTCGCCGCCCACCTCGGCCGCACTGAAAAATCCGTGGCGGGACTGCTTTTGCGCGGTCGCCGTCGCCTGCGCGCCCTGCTGTTCGACTACCAGGGTTGACCTGGACTGCCACCATGAACCACAGAGACACAGAGGCACAGAGAATAAACGTGGCCGCTAACGAGATGCACCCCAGAGGAACGCGGAGGAGGCAATAAAAAAATGGTATCTATACTTTGAGCGGCCAAAATTGAGCCCGAAGCGCCAGCAAGGGGGGAACACGAATCCGGTGGAAACCTTGCTTGCGCTTCGGGCTCAGAAACGTATCACTTTCGACCGCGCGGAGTATAAGCAGCTTGTGAACCGTTTTTGATTCCTCTGCGTTCCTTTGCGCCCTTTGCGGTGAGTTTTTCCCAGCCCTTATTCGAGCGAGTAACATCATGACCACGAACACATTCCCCTGCCCTGGTTGCCATGCAACTCTAAGGGTAAGCAATCCCCAACTGGCCGGTAAGAAGGTGAAGTGCCCCAAATGCGGCGCCGCTGGTCCCGTGCCGAGTTTCAAAAAATCGGCTACTCCGCCGCAATCCTTGAACGACCCGGCCGATAGACCGGTCCCCATCGGGGAGCAAAGAGAGCCGGCTGGTTGTCCGACCACCATGGATGAGCTGACTCTCCCCTCCACCGATTCCTTTCAAGAGTCCGCGTTGGAAGAGGCCATCCTGTCGTATCTGAAAGCGGCGGAGGCCGGGCACA
>CAZFGM010000399.1:0-1779 GCA_964518515.1 uncultured Alcaligenaceae bacterium
CACGCCGTTGTCGAAACGGAACTGCACCTCCTGCTCGACGTAGCCGGGAAAGTTGTCGGGCGTGACCCAGCTGGTGTGGATGTCGAAGGCGGCTTCCCGGCCGTCCGGATAGACGTACACCATTTGCAGTTGCACGGAATCCCAGGTCTGGCCGCCGACCGGTCCTACCAGGCCGCGCTGGCCGGTGGCGTGGATGCGGGCTAAACGCATCGCCGGCCCAAACGTGAAATCGATCAGCTTGATGTAATGCACCGCGACATACGTGCCCGGATTGCGGCCCTGAATCCACTCGGCGAATTGACTGCCGCTGATCTGCTTCGGCTCCAGGAGGGTGCAGTAGCCGTTGTTGACATGGCGGAACACGCCGTCCACTACGTGGGTGCGCAGCTTCTTGTGATCCGGATCGGCCAGCTTGTGATAAACCACCTTGGCCAAGACGCCGTTCTTTTTCGCCAGGGCGTCCAGTTCATCCAACTCTTGCAATCGCAGCACCGAAGGTTTTTCAATCAAGACGTGCTTGCCCGCTTCCAAAGCCCGGCGCGCCCCTTCGAAGTGGCGGTCGTCCGGCGTGGCGATGCACACCGCTTGAATGCCCTGTTCGAGCAGACAGGCAACGGCATCCGACCCCGAAAAACTGGCAAAGTCCGCTATGCGCTTGCCCGCCGCCCGCTTGTATTTCTCCGCCCGCGTGCCGGTCCGGCTGGCCACCGCCGCCAGCTCGACGTCCACCAGCCCGAAATCCCGCCGGTACAACCCCTCCGCATGCACCTGCTCGAAGAAGGGCCGGTACGTCTCGTCAAAAATCATGCCCATGCCGACCATGCCGGCACGGAGGCGGTGATGGCTGAGATTCGCTTGGTTCATGCGGACATGATAGCAGAGGGGAAGGGCAGGGGGGAGGGCGGAGAGAGGGGGCGATTTTTAGATTTTCAAATTTGAGATTAGGTTGGAGAGTAGGGAAGAACCAGCGGTGCAATCCGGCAAGACAGCACGTTGGTTTGCATCGCGCGGCCCAGGTCAAAAGCCATGCTTTTGCTTAAACTCCTCGTGTTTCCGCTCCATTTCCTTCCTGCGTCGGTCATGATCTTCCATGCTTGGCTTGATGAAAGAAAAGAAGACAACCAATGCGATAATAATGAATGCGAACAGGCCAATCAGCCCGAAAATAATATTCTTTTGAGCCGCACAACTGGAGCAAAAAAGCTTTCGGGTGAAATCCCACTTTTGCTCGCTAGTGCCATGGCGAGGACAGAAGAAATTGCCGCAGCTGTCACATTTCGCCGCAGCCGGTTCTCCACAACGATAGCAGCGCGACCCAAGAAACACGGAGGACCGTTGTCCTCCAGCTGCTTGTTCACCGGATAGGAGGGGTGGGGCGGGAATACTCAAGCAAGCAAGCGGTACAATAGCCGTCACCATGAGCCGGGCAGTAAAACTTGCCGCAACTTAGGCATTGGCCCGTGGCCTCTTTATGGCAGAGATGGCATAACATGGAAATAACCCTTTGGGCCTTCATGAAAGGAAACGTGCCGATTTTGCCACTTTGGTTTCGTAAAATACATTTAAGCCAAGGATTTCGGCAGGCTGGGCCAATGACCTACCAAACAAGGCTTTCCGCAACCGCTGAAGATGACATTCGAAAGATGCCGAAACCGCTCAGGCAACACGTCTGGTCTCATTTGCGGCGCCTGGCTGCATCCCCGACGACCATGAGCAAGCCAGCGTCCTTTCCCTTTCCACCGAACAGCCAGATGTCGCAGGCCCCGGACCTTGTGAACG
>CAZFGM010000399.1:1879-5013 GCA_964518515.1 uncultured Alcaligenaceae bacterium
TCCTTTCCCTTTCCACCGAACAGCCAGATGTCGCAGGCCCCGGACCTTGTGAACGGCGAAGGAACCCATCACTTTGTTGTGTTGTTTCGGTACAGCCAGGACGAGCAAACACTAGAGATTGTCGGAATCGGCCACTGGGTGACGATCTAGTCCCCTAACTCGGCCATGATTTCTTCCATTGGGCGGCTCTTCCCCTCATCGAGTTCCTGGATAGATTTTAAAACTTTCTCGATTTCGAGCCCGGGAATGCGCGCCTCGTTGTCTACCAAATCCATCCTCAGTCGGTGGCCGAAAGCCTCTCGGTCAATTGCGTCTCTCATGGGTTTTGTCTGATATACGATGTCCTCAAGGACTTGCTGCAAGGATTTATTTTTTATCATTTCAACCACCTGATTCAAGATCAACAACTCGCCAGTTGAAAAGGCCTTTGGAACGGGCTTGTCGGTCGTGCGGTAGCAGTAAGCCACCGCCCCGAACCGGCAGACCTGTTCCGTAGTAATCTCGCCGCCGGCCTCCATCCGGTCGAGCCAACTTAGAATACGGGAATCAAAAGGTCCGTGGTTGTAGAAGATGTAATCGAGGTCGCTCAACGGACGACCCAAGGCGCGCCGAGCTTCCAGGTCCGCCAGGTAAAGGAATTTAACGATCTGGGTGCGTCCAACTCCGGGCACCTGTTCGACCAGATACCGAATTGCTTGTGAGACTGGGTTGTTCATCGGCGTTTCCTGGCCGGAGTTCGAATCCTTTCTCGCTCGCACAAAATGGCCATGTTGGCCAGATTTGTCAAGGTAAAAAACAAACTTACAAGGAAATTCTACCACCAAAGATTTCTCCAAGCTATCACAGTTGCCGAAAAATCAGGCTGGCGTTGGGTACTTCTCTCCCGGCCGATCCTTAAGCCGCCGGACAAAGCGCAATCCGGACCAGGTCTCGTCCACGGCGCACACCTTGTTATCGACCAGGCCGTGGGCCAAACCCACCGCGCGAATGGTGTCCTCCGTGAGATCGCTGGCGAGGCCGGAGGCTTTTTTCGGCCAGCAAATCCACAAGCCGCCGGCCGGGGTCAGACGGCGGGCCAGCTTGGCGAATTCCTTTTCGACAACCGCCTGGCGATCGGCGAAAAATAGAATCACGTCGCAGAGCGCCCTGCCGCCGAGTTTGGTCGTCAAGGTAACGCCCGGCAAATCGCCCAGGGAAAATCCGGCGGGCGCATTCACGAGCGCCACGCGGTGGCTTTCCTTGATCCCGAGTTTGCGGGGTAGGGGAGTGCCTGAGTAACCGGCCATGATAACGCCCCGAACTCCACGAGGGGCTTGGTTCAAGGCGGGTAGCAAGTTCGTAGGGCGGGCTTCAGCCCGTTTATTTTAACCCCCGAAACGGGCAAAAGCCGGCAAAAACCCGCAACGAACAAACCCCATTCATGGATTCTGCCCCCGCTGGCCATTCCAGGAGCACGATTCGCCCTGGGAGGATGCAGGGTTTCCCATGGTGTTTTAACCTCAACCGGACCGCCACGGCATCAATCCCGCACCGCTATCTTCACCTGGTACGATCCGGTCACGGCATTGTCATACGGGCTCGACACGATCTGCAGGTACAGCTTCCCTTCGCGCTCGGGGGCGCTTTCGAAGCGGTCGCCGATGACGAAGGTTTCGCCGTTGTCGCCGATGCGTCCGAGCAGCGTTCCTGGATAAGCTCGGGCCGGGACTCCGAGGCCGCCTTTTTTGACGCCTTTGCCGAAGGGAGTGCTGGTGTAGCCTCGGGGGCCGCAGATATACTGCCCGGGCAGGGTGGGACGCAAATCCACTTCGCCGCTGGCCAGGACGGCCAGGGTCGCGGAGCTGTCGAGAGTGATGCCGGTGTCCAGCCACTGGTTGGGCAGGGCGTACTTGGCGGCGGCAACGACCACGTCGGTGTCGCGGGAATCGACAAGGATGCGCAGGTGGCGCAACTTGGTCAGGGAGAGTTCCACGTCGCCGAAATACTCGCTCTTGGCCTTGAGCGAGGGGGTGAGGATGCGGCCGACGATGGTGAAGCGCGGCGTCACCACCTTGTCGTCGGCGCCGAGGCGCAAATCCTTGGCCGGCACCTTGGCCCTGATCTTGGCGAGCGCGTCCTGGGCGCGTCGGGCCACTTCCGGCTCCTTGCTTTTGGCCGCCGGCACCAGGGCCGGATAGGCGTAGGCGCCCAGCGCCACCAGCGCGCGCACGGCCTCTTCGCGCTCCTTGTATTCGGCGCTGGCCAGTTGCTTGATGGCGGCCTCGATCTTCTGGTCCGTGCCTTCGGGAAGGTGCAAGCCGAAGTCGATGCGGCGAATGTCCCGCACCGGCACCAGCAACTTGCCGTACGGCGTGCTGATCTCGATCTTGTCCGGCAACAGCGCCAGGCGCACCAGGCTGCCGTTGGCGAAGGTCATCTCGACCTCGGCCGGCTCGATTTTCTTGTCGCCGGTTGGCGCAGGCCCGGCGGAGGCTACGGCCACCAGGACGCCGGCCAAAAACAAAGCCTTACGTATCATGGCAACCTCCCGGGAAAAAGACGTCCGGCCCGTAACCCACGTGCAGGCAGTTACTTTTCGCCCAGCAGCAATTCGATGTCTTCAACAACCCAGGGCAGGCGGAGGAAATCGAGGTTGTAGATTTCGCGGATATTCCCACGGCGATCCACCAGGTAGATGCGCGAGGGGTGATCGAGCTGTCCGTTGGCGGCGGGTTTGGCCCACATGCCCCAGGCGGTGTAGACTTTAGTCACTTCCGCCGGAGGACCGGTCAGGAAGCTCCAGGTCTTGGCGTCCAGGTCGTACAGCCGCAGGTAACCGCGCAAGACCTCGGCAGTGTCGCGCACCGGATCGAGCGTGATCGACAGCAGCCGGACGCCTTTTTTGAACAAATCGCGCTTGGTCAATTCTTCCTGAACGCGGGCCATGCGGTGCGTGGTCGCCGGGCAGGAGCCGCTGCACGTGGTGAAGATGAAACTCACCAGCAGCACCTGGCCTTTCTGGTCTTTCAGTGCCAGCGGCTTATTATCCTGGTCGGTGAGGACAAATGTCGGGGCGGACTGGATAACCGGCAAGCGGTTAGGTTTATCCGCGGCCGCACAACACATCCAGGCAAGGCAAAGTATCGTCATGGGTT
>CAZFGM010000399.1:5113-7051 GCA_964518515.1 uncultured Alcaligenaceae bacterium
CGCGTAAAGAACCGCGTCGGCGGCCATGAGGAAAGATGTGCCCAGTTGCAGCAATTGGACTATTTCATTGTGCATGTTGGCCGCACGAAGAGTAACGATGTCCACCACAATCAAGCCGATCCCTTTTTGCAGGAACGCGGCACATTTGGCGGCAAACGCCCGCCGGCTGTCAGGACGGTCCTTGTTGCGCGGGCTTACCAACTCGACCGCGGCGACTAACCGGGCATCGTCCCGCCTATCCTTGACGTAGACCGCCAGATCATCGGGGAATACGGCGGGAAGGACCATGGCCGCGGCCGGCGGGGCCCACGTCTGAACGGCCACACCATTCTCCCCCTCCGACAACGGACCTCTTTCAGCGGTCCGCTCGAATTCCGCTACATCCGCCTCCACATCCACGCCCAGGTGAATGTGCACTTCCGCGAAGTAGCGCGGCGGCAATGCCTCTTGCAAGGCATCGGCCATGGTATTGGCCCAACGCGAATGAAACGATTCCCACGCGCGTTGGGGATACACGGGAGGGTTAAAATGATCGAGAAGCGGCATTTCTTTTCTCCTTAGCAATGCCCCCGCGCCACATGCGGAAAGCCGAAATCCGAATATCGAAATCCGAAACAAATTCGAAATTCGAATATCGAAGGAACCAAATCGGGTAATTGTTGGGGTTTCGGATTTCGGATTTTAGTATTCGAATTTGTTTCGGATTTCGATATTCGGATTTCGAATTTGGCCGCTACCTTTTTCCCTTATCCAGCAACAACATGACCAGGGCCTGGTCCAGCTCCCCGGGCTTGAAGCCGAAGGGCCCCCGGCCGCCCTTGTAGGCCACCCGGCCCTGGCGATCGAGGAGGTACATCCGATCGGGCATGCCGCTGTAGGCGTGGCCGACGCGGTCATCGAGCGCATCGACTACCAGGGGCATGGTGATTTCCAGGGCGGTGCAGCACTTCTGGGCCACCAGGCGGCGCTCCAGGTCGGTGCGGGGTTGGGCCAGGGTGATACCGGCCTTGTCGTTGCCCGGCGAGCGCCAGCCATCGGTCGGATGGGCTTCGCGCAGGTAGACCGCCAAGAAGGCCACGTCTTTTTTGTACCGCTGATACATATCTTCCAGGACACCAAACTGGTGTCGATAGGGGCCTCAGGTAAAGCTGCCGAAGATCAGCACGACTGGTTTTTTTCCTCGGAATATGGACAGGGTAATCTTCTTCTTGCCGTCCTGAGTGGGCAGAGTGAAATCCGGACCCGGTTCGTCCAGGCGCGGACCTTCAAACGGAGAACCCAACTCTCCGTTGAAAAGTCCCTGGAGCAAGACGGCAGTCGAGGGCCCTGCTTTGGCCCCCGCCGGTTTCATCCACGGAGGAGACAACGCCAGGACGCGGCGCAGATCTTCCGGGGTCAGGTGGTCCTTGCCGCCGGCGGCCTTGGCGAACAACGCTTCCCATTCTTGCCGCGAGATTCGGCCGTTGCTGTTAGTGTCCACCCGATAAAACCATTGCTGGGTCAGGCCGGCCATCATCTGAAAAAACGAATTGTCCGACCAGTTGAGGTCCTCGGCGGTGACCTGGCCGTCGCCGTCGCGGTCGAGGCGCTGGAACAGTTCCGCAGGTCCGCGCCAATCCTTGGCGGTGATGCCTTTTTTCTGGTCATGGCGGGCGCTCAACCACGCCCAGCCGTAGCGGCTGTGGCTGGGCCCAAACCAGCCGTCCCCGGGTCCCATGCGCGAGCCGTTCAGGACGGCCGACAGCATGGCGGCGGCTTCCGGTTGCTTTTCGCCCGCAGCCATCCCGCCCAGCACATAATGCCGCACCCAGGCCTGGGCCCAGAGTTTCTCCGGGGCAGGTTGGGCCGGCTCTTTGCCAACGGCCGACCCACGGACCGGAAAGCTGAGGAATAATGTCAACCCACAAATAATGCGCAATCCCATGATCGTCCTCGCTG
>CAZFGM010000400.1:0-7039 GCA_964518515.1 uncultured Alcaligenaceae bacterium
CGCTAATACACGACCATGAGCATAGCAAAATGTAGGAAATAAATCCGGCCCAAAAACCTTGTCAAGAATTTTCTTTTATTTCCTACATTCGGGAACAGCTCCAAAAATATGCAATTTTAGCGGATGCCCGCATATTCCCTTGAAAAAAGTGTAGGAAATAAATCCCGGCTTGCCGGGATTTTTATTTCTACGGCTACAAACAAATGACCGCGTTGTTTTTTTGTTGACGAAGAGCGCGGTCAATGACTTCAGCCGACGAAACCCTGATCCCCTCGGAGCTGGCCCGCCGCTGGCGCGTGGACGTGCACCGCGTCTTGGCCTGGATCAAGCGGGGCGACCTGCCCGCCGGGCCGCCGGAAAGAGAGGCGCGCCATGCCGACTGACACCCCCGAACCGCTGCTGCTGCCCTTGGCCCACGTGCCGGCCACGCTGGGTATCTCCAGACCCCACTTGGCACGGCTGAGGGTGCGCGGAGCGTTCGGGCCGGCTGTCTTGCGCCTGGGCCGCCGTCTGCTGGTCAGGCGAGCGGAGCTGCAGGCGTGGGTGCAAGCGGGTATGCCGCCCGCGAACGAGTGGGCCGCTTGCATCGCGGCCGCGGGCCGCCGGGGCCCGGCGCCGGAAGCGATGAAGGCCGCCACGGGCAGGCGAAGCGCCCGCGCTGTTGGTTGACCTGGGGCTGTGAGACTTCGCCGCGAAGATTAAAAAAACGGAAGGGCGCATGAGGTCATTTCCCCGCCGCCGGCGAAGCGACGGCCGGAACAGCGGAACGTGGGAATATGATTGGCAAGCCGGCCGATGGTTTTACTTGGCTGGAAGCCGAAAAGGAAAAACCCGGCGTCGAGGCCGGGCTATAAAGGGGACGGAGCAGTCCTCACCCACGATGGTAGGCGAGTGACAGCGGCTTGTCAATCGTGGGCCGGTTGTGTTTCGGGGAACCTCCGCCGGACCGAAAAGGAACCCCGTAAAAGAACAGGCGCGGCAACACCCCGCCGCGCGGGTGCTAATCCTGGATAGGCCGGCGGGCGACGCTACGGCGAGACTTCCCGGCTGAAGGGCGGGATGAAGGCGATGTTACAACCGAGGGTTTTCCAGCGAGGGCTGGTTTCGGCCGGGCGACGGGCAGGTAGTCGAACAGTCCGCATGGCGCGGATTCCTGCATCGGCCTTACGTCCACGGTCTTAATCCTCAACATCAAAAACCCCAGGGCAAGTAACGCATCGCCAGACCCACGCCGAGATGACCGCGTGGTTTTTTTTTGAAGAAGAGCGCGGTCAATGACTCTCGGCGACGGACAAGAGGACTGCTCACCGGCATCGAAGTTGACCATCCTCCGCAAAGAGTGAGGAGGAGGAAGGGAAAGGCCCGGTGCGCGCCGATCCCGGCTGCGGACTTGTTTGCGGAACTATTGCGAACCGGGCCGGCGTCGGGAAGCCCGCCTATACTTGACATTAAGTTTAGTATCCCGTACAATCGCTTCATGGCAAGGATTCGGTTGAAGTTCACTGACGAGATTCGCCAAGCGGTTGACGCCTCTGGGTTGACTCGCTACCGAATCTGCCAAGAGTTGGGCATCAAGGAAGCGCAAATGAGCCGTTTCATGAACGGCAAAGGTTTTCTGGGGCAGGAGAACCTTGACGCCCTGGCCGAGCTGCTTGACCTGCATGTTTCCGCTGGAAAGCCCCGGCGGAAGAAATGAATCCTTTGGCCGCGTCCGCGCCGGTGGGGAACTCGAAGCCCCCCGGCGCCGGCCGGCCGACTTCGAGAAAGGACCTGCATCATGGCCGAGGTTTTCCGTCCCACCTACACCTGCATTGATCCCGAGACCGGCAAGCGACGCCGAAAGAAATCCCGCACCTGGCATATCCGCTATTACACCCCGGACGGCGTTCGGCATCGCGTGAAAGGGTACAAGGACAAAAAGGCAACCGAAACCCGCGCCGCCGAGCTGGAGCGCCGCGGTTTGCGGGAAGCCGCGGGGTTGACCGATCCACTGGACGAACACGCCAAGAAGCCGTTGGCCGAACACGCCGCAGATTTCCGCCGCTATCTGGCCAGTAAGGGGAACACGCCGGACCATGTTGCCACGACGCTAAGCCGGCTATTTGCTTGCCTGGACGGTTGCCGGTTTGTCCGCATTACCGACTTGCAACCGTCGGCCGTGGTTTCCTTCCTCGCGGACCTGCGGGCCACGGGCCGAAGTCTCAAAACCGCCAACGAATACCTTGCGGCCGCAAAAAGTTTTACCCGCTGGTTGTGGCGGGACAAACGGACCGCTGTTGATCCTCTGGCCGGCTTGTCCCGCCTGGCTTCCAAGGGAGATGTTGACGTTCGCCATGCCCGCCGCGACTTCGAGCCGGACGAACTGCAACGGCTTTTGGACGCTGCCCGCCAAAGCCCGAAACCGCTTCGCCGGCTATCCGGCATTGACCGCTATTTCCTTTACCTGACCGCCTGCGCCACGGGATTCCGGGCCAAGGAATTGGCAAGCCTGTTACCCGATTCGTTCGATTTGAAACGCGCTTCCCCCACGGTTAGGGCAGATTCCGCCTGCACCAAGAACAAAAAGCAAGCGGTGCAACCTTTGCCGGCTGACGTGGCCACGGCCCTAACCGGATACCTGCGGGACAAGCCGGCCGGGGTTCCCGTTTGGCCCGGCGAGTGGAAAAAAAAGGCTTTTCTTATGATCCAAGCGGACTTGAAGGAAGCCCGCCGGATATGGCTTTCCGAAGCACAGAATGGCCCAGAACGTGAACGGAGAGAACAAAGCGGCTTCCTGGCCTATGTAGACGCCGAAGGCCGCTACGCTGACTTCCACGCCTTGCGGCACAGCTACATTACCGCGATAGGCAAGACCGGGGCGGCCCCGAAGGTGCATCAAGAACTGGCCCGCCATTCAACCTATGCCTTGACCGGACGATATACCCATGCCCGCCTTCACGACCTGGCCGCCACGGTTGCCGCCTTGCCCCCTTTGGTTCCGCTGGAACGGGAATCCCTGGCCGCCACGGGGACCGAAGGAAGGCAAATTTCCCTTGGCCCAAACCTTGGCCCGCAACCGGCTATTTGGGGAGATTTCCTGAGACAAACTGAGATGGATGACAGGGGCACGTCACAACCAGAAAACCCCGGAAAAATCGCGGTTTTCGCGTCTTTTCCGGGGTCTGGTGCAGAAGGTGAAAAAGTTGCGGCGATGGGATTTGAACCCATGACCTCCAGGTTATGAGCCTGGCGAGCTGCCACTGCTCCACGCCGCGCCTTGTGCGAGCCGTCCTTTGGGAGGTGGGAGCTTGTCCCCGAAAAGGGCGGCTCGTCATTATCATTGTACCAGGCAAGTCAAGAGCCTCTCGTAGTACCGCTTTCAGGCGAATTCCACCTGCAGCTGCACCAGATCACCCGGCGACACCTCGAAGAAGGCCCCGTCGCCGCTGGCGCTGGTCTCGATGAGGGACTGGCCGCGGGCGTTTAAGAGGACGGCACGGCGGGGATTGCGGGCGCAGCGCAGCTCGGCCTGGCCGCTGTGGCCGGCGCATTCCAACAGGCGCGCGGTTACCGCGTCGGTCAGGTCGCGCGGCGGCTCGTCGCTGGTCGCCGGCAGTTCCAGGCCGCCCGGATGCAGGCGTGACAACAACAGGTTCGGCGCGTCCAGGTGGAATAGCCAACCGGTGGTGCCGATGTGCGGCGGACCTTTGTCCGTCGCCACCACCGCCACCGGCGTGACCAGGCCCAGGGCCGTCTGCATTGGCTGCTCGCGATCCAGAGCGATGCCCATGTCAAAGGTCTGCGTCTTTTCCCCCTCGGGCATCAGGATGACGTCGAGCATGCGGCCTTCCTGGCGCTGATGGAACGGCAGACCGCCGGGAAAGATCACGGTGCCCTGGCGAGCCATGCGCAGCTCGAGGTAATCCGGCGTCTGCGGGCGAACGTGCGTGGTGAGGTAGCCGGTGCCGTTTATGCCGCGGAGCAGGAACGTCCGCTCGTCGCGCCAGGCGAAGCGGGCGCCGAAGTAGGCGTGCCAGGGATAGCCGGCCGGGGGCTGCTCGGGCTCGAGCTCGATGCGCACGTCCAGCATCGGCCGGCCCAGCCAGACGCGGAAGCGCTGGCGGAAGCGGGCCAGCACCTGGTCCTGCTCGCCCACCAGGGTTCCTTCGCTGACGATTTCGCCCAGAGCGGGGCCGGCCGAGGTCACCTTGATACTGCTGGCCCGCATGGTGCTGCCGGGGTTGAACACCAGCCGCATGGCCAGGCGATTGAGCATGGTGCGGCGATCGCGGATGCCGCGCAGCCCGCCGGTGGCCGGATCAATTTCCGCCTCGAAGAATTCGTTGCGGACCATGTTGTTGTCGGCCAGGCGCATGCGCAGCGGCGGCGGCGGAGTCCCCGGCGGGCCGCCGCGGGCGATCCAGGAAAACCCCAAGGGCGGAACCTCGACGACCACGCGCAGCTTGTCCGCATCGAGCTGGCAAGCCTTGACCGGTCCTTCGACCGGCAGCGGAGCGGCGGCGCCGTCCAACTCCAAAGTAACGCGCCGGGTGAAGCTGCACGGGTTGAGAATCAGGTAGCCCGGCTGGTTGGGCGCCGCGCGCGCTTGTAATCGCTCCGCCAAGGTGGCGGCGATTTTTTTCTCCGATTCCGCCAGCCGCACCAGGACCTCCTCGCCCGGTCCCCTGCCGGAAAAACCTGTTTCAATTTGATCTTCCAGCTCGGCCAGCTCCCGTTCCGGCCGCAAGGCGTCGCCGGCCCCGGTCAGGCCTCGGTACAACCCGGCGAGGGTCCAACACGTGTCCAGGCGGCGGCGCAGCCGCACGTGCCGGGCGAAATCGCTGACCGGGCCGGGCGACTTGGCATTGGTGCGTTCGCTGAGAAAGTCGGAATGGAAATCATCGGGGTTCAGGGCGGCGGTGTTTTCGCCGGCCATGACGTTGTTGAAATACTGAGAAAACGTGGTCCATTGTCCCAGGACCGGGGCCAGCCGGGCCAGCTCGATCAAGTCGCCAAACCACGGCGCCGGCGGCTGGGTCTGATGGACAAAAGCCAGTGTGGCCGCCTGGTCCTCGCGGGTAGTCTTGAACCAGTAATGGCCGAGATTGAAGAAAGTCTGCGGATTGTCCACGGCGTGTGGCTGGCGGACGAAACCGTCGATTTGTTTGCCGTCAGGCGACGGCCAGCTCACGGTGCACGTGGAATAAGTGGGGCCGCCGCTGCCGGTGTCGTCAAAAGTCAAGAGGACCGCGCGGGTCAAGCCGGTGCCGCTCAGGAACAACGGCATCTGCGGATGAAAGCCGAAGCGTTTGCGGGCAAAGACCTGGATGTCGCGGCCCAATAGCTGGCGCGACACGGCCTGGCCCTTGAGCAGGTTCCACAGCTGCGAATCCACCGGCAGATAGGGATCTTCCCGTTCGAGATACGACCCGCCGCAGACTTCGACCTGCTCGGTTTCCACCCGCTGGCGCAGCTCGGCGAACTTGTCCGCATGGTTCTGGGCCAGTTTTTCCAGCAGGGCGGCACTGGCGATCACATTCAGATTGAGGCCGTGCGCCAGTGACGCGGGCCAGGGTTCGTCCAGCTTGCCCTCGTCCAGAACCACCAGATCGAGAAGATGAATGGCGACCGGGTAGAGAACTTCGCGAGCGGACAAGAGGCGATTGCCCGCCGCTTGCAGGTGGCTGTACCAGGAGTCGGCGGGCGGAGTGACCGGTTGGGCGATTTCCGCAGCGACAGTGCCATCGCCCACGGATACGTCGTCGGTATTTTCCGGCGAGGCGAATTCCTCGAAATCCGCGGGTTGTCCCCCTTGGGCGGCGGGCACGTCTTCGGGTTGTTCCTCTCCCGCGGCAGGGGGGTTGTATTCCTCGTAATCGCTTGGATTGGGAGAAGGTTCCGGAACCGGCGGCGCGGCGGGAGAATAAGGCAGTCCGGCGAGGGCGGCGATGGCCGTCTGCACATCGTCCCAGAAGGCTTCCTGTTCGAGCAGGTTCTCATGCTCCATGGCCTCGCTCAAGGAAGCCAGCAACAGATGGCCCCACCCCAGGCCGAAGAAGGGGGCCGTCTGGTCCGTTGGCAGCTCGAGCAATTTCTGCAGACCTTCCGCTTGTTCCCCGGCGGCCTTGAGAGCCTCGGCCAGGTTGTGCAAGGTCCCCTGCCGGTCGGGCGTGGCGCGAAAGGCGACGGCCCCCGCCGCCTGGACGCGCTGGTCCCAGTCGTCGGGCAGAATCAGGGGCGGCGATTCCGGCACCGCGTAGACATGGCCCGCTTGCGGGTTCTCGTAATCGTAGGGCGTGTCGCAGCGCGGCGGCCGCGCCGCCTGCCACAGCGCCGCCGGATGCCACAGGGCGGTGAAGCCGTTCAGCCAGCAGGCCATGTCCTCGTTGGACAGCACCAGGGCATTGGCGCCGGGAAAGGAATACGGATTCAGCAAAATCAATTCGCGCGGCTTCATGGTGTGGATTTATCAGCCGCGGCGGAGAAAAGCAAGGAAGACGAGAGCAGCCGTCCTTTGCCCTGGGCTTAAATGCGCGGCCGATCCGCACTGGCGGCAAGTGGAGGACTGCCGGTGGGAGTGCCATCGGCAGAAGTTTCCTGGGGATCGTCGCCAGTACGGCTTCGGCGACCTTCCGCGCCCACCAACAGCGGGGCGTATCGGCGATGCGGGCGGCGAGGCCGCCAGCCCCTGGCCCGTCCTTCAGCAGCCAAAGGTAAGCCGCCAGAGCGGCATCCCAAGGGTGCTCGTACCGCTGATCCCCCGCGTCCTTTGCCAGGGCCAGCGCGCGCAGATCGCATTCCGCGTCGGGATGTCGTTCCGGGCAGCAGCCAGAGCTTGCACCGGCCGCTCCCCCGTCAGCGTCCGCAAGAACGTTTTAAAGTCGCTGGCGACATTCACGGCCGCGGAAAACTCCTGGCTCTCAATGGCCGCGAACAAGTCATTGACCTCGATCATACACCCCTCCGATCCGTCCAGAACCGCGCCGCTGTGCCGAGTTCGAGATGAAATCCCTCACTTAACCAGGTACACGACCTTGCCGTCTTTTTTTTTGTTGGGCGT
>CAZFGM010000401.1:0-7038 GCA_964518515.1 uncultured Alcaligenaceae bacterium
GACGGTCATGCCCTGGGGGGCGGATTCCAGCTTGAAGGTGACGCCGCCGGCCTTGGAGCGGACGCGGACCGGGTAGGCGTAGGCCGCGCCCTTGACGGCCACGCACGGCGGCAAAGACAGGACCGCCAGGGCGGCGCCTTCGAACTTGTCCAGGGCTTTTTCGAAATCCAGGTTGTACAGAATCATGCGGTCGTTATCCTTGGGGAAGAGCAGGATGCATTTGGCCTCGGGGAACAGGAGCACGCGCTTGTCCAGAAACAGGATATGGTCGCTGTGCAGGCCGTGGTCGTTGACCTCGGCTTCTTCGATGGCGGCAAAAGAGCCGGGAATGCCGCTGAGGCACAGGCGCAGGTCCGCGCGCGAGCCTTGAAACTCAATACCGGCGTAGTAAGGTCCCTGGAAGGCGGGGATAAAGAACCTGCCACGTGACCCTTTTTCCCCGAGAAACAAGGGTTTGACGGCGGCGGGATCGGCCCCTGGGAAATTATCGCAAAGGCCTAAGCTTTTTTAAACGTTCGAGCGAAGCCTTGGCTTCGACGGTTAACCATGCTTTCGGATTTCCGCTCCCAAACCTTTCCAGGATTTGCTGGGCCTTTATCGTGCCCAAAAACTCCAACATTTCGATTGCCCAAAGTTTTCGGCGAGTGTACTGGTCGGGGTCCTCTTACAATTATCCCCGCCCAACCCAATAGAAAAATTTTGGCTAACCCTGGAGTTGCATGGGACCGTAGCGGCCTGGTTAACCCTGGCGCTGATGGAGTTTTGCATTTGGTATACGTTGATCGCCCGACTACTTCGAGTAATGATACGAATGTATTTTACCGTAATTCATGGGACAGTGGGAGAACATGGAGTAACCCAGGTTTGGTACATATCCTTAATAGCAACAGCCAGTTTATGCCCGCAATTGCAGTGGACCAATCCTCGGGGTACGCTGGTTTCGCTTGCCGGGTCGGCCTTGGGCTTGCTCGGCACGACTTTTTTGCTGATTGGCATCGGCTTTTTCTTCTCCTCGGGCGGTTCCTTCCCACTCCGCGCGGAAGCGGGCCGGACCACGAAAATCGCGCCGCAGGATTTGCACCGGACCTTCTTGCCGGCCGATTGCTCGGACAGGTTGTAAACCGACCGGCAACCCGGACACACTTGACGAATGGCCATGGCGACCGCTCCTGGACACGGGCTGGGCGATGTGGATTAAGGAAAAAGATTGGGGTTGAGTCTAAAGGGTGCTGGGAAACCTCGCAAGGTTTTTTTAGAATATTTGGGGAGGAAATTCGGGAAATTGCCCAGGACAGCTGACCCGGTGGTTCCCGAAACGTCCTGAAAAGCTTGTTGACTTGCTGGTTGCCCTTGCGGAGGATGTACGAGCGGCAGGGTTTATCCCCGCCGTGGGGCTCGTACCGCCGGGATAAACCAGGCGGCCTTGATTTCTCGTGCCTTTGGGCCGCTGCTTATCAGCATGCTTGGGAAAACGGCGCAACCGAATAGCGCGTAACACGGCGGGAGATATTCCGCAGATCCTTAACACCTCGAATCCACGGCACCTGATTTTTCCATTGTCATTATCCGCGCCAGGGGTTATGGTTGGAGAAAATTTCCCGGCCCGTGCAGGGCTTTGCAACGAATTAGTAGGTCGGGCTTTCCAGCCCGACCTGAACCGCCCAAGCTCAATGAATCTGGGCAAGGGACGTCGGCCTGGAAAGGCCGACCTACAATTGCGTTGCAAAGCCGCCCGTGCAGGGCCGGATTTAGCCGGCTTTCAGGAGATTATCATGGTGCGATTAGCCAGCTTGCCACTGGGGATATTGGGTCTGGCTTTCGGGCTGATAGCGCCCGCCCGGGCCGACGAGGTTCCGGAAAAATACCAGCCGGCCGTGAACAAGGGCCTGGCCTGGCTGGCCAAGCAGCAAAACCGGGACGGCTCCTGGGCGGTGACCAACAATCAATATCCCGTGGCCATGACTTCGCTGGCGGGGCTGGCCTTTCTCATGGAAGGCAGCACGCCCACCCAGGGCAAATACAAGGACCCTCTGCGCCGGGCCAGCGACTGGCTCGTCAACCGCTGCCAGAAAGGCAACGCCGCCGACGGCATGATCGGCAATCCCAACGAGCCGAGCGAAGCGAGCCGCTACATGTTCGGCCACGGCTTTGCCGTGCTGTTTCTGGCCGCGGTGTATGGCGACGAGGACAACCGCGAGCGGCGGCTGGTCCTCAAGGACGTGCTGACGCGGGCGGTCAAATTCACGGCCAACGCCCAGTCCTCCACGGGGGGCTGGTTTTACACCTCGAAGAAGGACGGCCACGATCAGGATGAAGGCGCCACCACCCTGGCCCAAATCCAAGGCCTGTGGGCCGCCCGCCAGGCCGGCATTCCCGTGCCCAAGGACCTCTTGCGCAAGGCCCACGCGTACCTGGCCCAAAATACCGGGCCCCAGGGCGGGCTGTATTACAGTTCCGGCTCCAAATCCGAACGCCCCATGCTGACCGCCGGGGCCCTGGCCTGCACCTTGAATACGCCCGATTACGACGCCGCCGCGGTGAAAAAATGGCTCCCTTATTGCCAGAAAAGTGTACCCCTGCCCGCCCAGCCCGTGCGCATCGGCTACGACGAATACGGCTTTTTCTACTTTGCCCAGGCGGTTTTCCTCCTGGGCGATCATGGCTACGCCAAGCTGTTGCCCAACGCCAAGGAAAAGCTCCAGTGGACCAGTTTCCGCCGAGGACTATTCGATCATTTGCTGAAGACGCAGCAAGCGGACGGCAGCTGGCCCAGCGGCGGGGGATTCAGCGTCGGCCCCGTCTATACCACGTCGCTGAATTTGGTGGTGTTGCAACTCGACAATGATGTGCTGCCGATTTTGAGCTCGCGGCGGTAGCGCAGGACTGCGCACCACCGATCACAGGGATAGTACGGATGGGAATACCAATCGGGACGTCGTGTTAGAGGCTCACCCTTGACTTTTGCTTCCACTTTCTAAAGTATCCGTGCCATCCGTGAGTTAGGCCGCTTAGGAGTTGTCGAGGTGCCGCCTTCTTCGGAAACACCCACAAACTGGCCGCTGCGACATATTCCCGCTCCGCGGCGTGCATCACTCCTGAGCCTCGGCCTGGTCATGGCCATCTTCTTCGGGTTTGCCTGCTACGGCCAGCTCCTTGCCCGGCCCGCGCCGGAGAAATGGTTTCCGCCAGCCGCGTGGCTGCCCAGTGCGACGGACGGACTCATCAACTGGACCCTCACCATCACTGTGACAGTGCAGCTTATTCTGATTGGCGGGTTCCTGATGGGAATCTGCCGCTTACGACCGCGTGAGATCGGGCTCGATCCCACAAAGCTGCCTGCGGCTGTGATTCTCACTGCGATCATTTGGGCAGCTAACCAGGTCGTTCTCGTGATCGTATTGGCTCTCATCGGCCAGGAGATCGCCCTCAATCCGCAATGGACGGGTGCCGGATGGACTTGGGCGGCAGGGAGGTGGCTCGGCCAGTTGTTCGGAAACACCCCGCTAGAGGAAGTGGTCTTTCGCGGTTTTCTGCTGCCTCAGTGTCTGTTGCTCATGTTGAGCCGGATGCCAAAAGCGCGAGCTGGGATTGCCCTCCTTGTTGCCCTGGTGCTCTCGCAGACGCTCTTCACTGTGCCGCATGTGCTTTTCAACGCGTATGAGCCACAGGGCCAATGGTTACTACTGGCCCAGTTCGTTATGGGCCTCTTGTTCGCAGGTGTTTACCTTCGGACCGGCAACCTGTTTCTGGCGATGGGCCTGCACACATTGGTCAACAACCCGGGCCCTTTGCTGAAAGAACACTTCCCTGGACCCGGATTGGGCGGTGGGATTATCGGTATAGGAGCACTCGTGGCCGTTATCTTTGGACCTTGGGTGGTCCAGGTGGTGCGTCGCTGCCTGAAACCGGCCTAACACACATAAAGGGCCCTTCCTGTCAAGAGGCGCACGCGCGGCGGCAGCTTTGCTTGGTCGATCCGTGGTTAGGTTTCGGCTATGCCCTGCTCAAATCGCATGGTACTTTTTGCTGGAGCTTTGTTTTCTCCCGGAATGGTGAGATAGGTCCCGGCCGACTCATTGTGTTCGACGCGAAAATCGCAGCCCTGGCAATAGTAAATGGTCTGCCGTTCGCGGCGGATGTAATAAACGCGGTGGGAGCCGCCGCACCACGGGCAGCCCTGGTGGTGTTCGATATAGCACCGGGCCGCTTCCTGAAACCATTCGCTCGAAGATCGTTTGGCAAGCACGGCATCCCTCCCTCGAGAAAAGCCAAGAACCATCAACCCTAGCATTTTTTTCGGACCAGAAGATGAAAAAAAGCAAACCTCTTTAGCGCCGCCCCACACCGCTAGCGCGTCCGTTTTTCCTGTCGGGCCAAAAGAAGCGGCGCTTTTTCATGTCGGAGCAAACATCGGTGGGCCCCATATGTTCCAGAATCGGGGCTTATTCAAACATCCATGATGGCCCGCCGTTCGCCGAAAACGATAGCGAAAACATTAGGCCGGAAACGGGGCTCATCGAGCGCATGCGCCGCAAATGACCGACGCACCAAACCCGGCCGTCAAGACCGAGCACCCTCTGCCAGTATTGATCGCTGAGAAAACCCGAATGGGTTACAGCCACGACGAGGAGAACCCAGCAAGGACGCCACCGCCGGCCGGCGCTTGGCCCATTTGACCAACCGCTCGGCCCGCCCCACCGGCCGCCATACCCCGGTCAAAAGAATTTTGGCCGAAGCAAAAGGAGCAGGCAATGCTCACGAAACCCGTGATAGATGTTGGCCCTAGTTCTGGTGGTGGCGATCGTTCCGAGAGGGTTGGCCGATGGCCCAGCCCCCAGCGACCCCGACCCCACCACCGACCCCCGCGGGCACCGTTCCGTCGACGGCCCCCACGGTCAACGAAATCGAATTGTTGCTTTGGGAATTGTATTTGGAATGGTTGCTGTCCGGCGGCGAACCGCTTCCGGACCCGCCGACCAATCCCTACGCACCCGGCTAACAAATTCCCAGCACGACATCCGCCTCGAAGTGGCGATAATCCCGCTTGACAGACTTCGTGCGCAGCAACCGCATCTTGTCGAAGTCGATCAACGGCAGTGCCCGTGTCCCAATGATCGCCGGCAAAACGCGGGCATTGGCGGGAAAGCCCGTGCCGTCGTAGCGCGTCGCGGGCCAATGGCACGGTCCCCGGCGGCGAGCCTGGCGATTGGGGCCTGGTTTTCCAGAAGCTGCCGTTTTCCTTGAAGCGGCGAACCATGGCGCGGATGCCAGCGATGGACATGCTTTTCCCGCCTTACTCCAGGGTTTCCAGAATCAAGGGCTGCGCCGGCGGCGCCCCATCTCCGATGCGCCAAGCCTGGGCCAACAACTTCAAGGCGGGTTCTAATCGAGCGCTGTCGCGATAATGCACGTCCACCAGCGGGTCACCCGCTCTCACAGCCTCGCCAGGCACAGCTTTCAGAATGGCCCCAACCGCCGGATCGATGGCGTCCTCAACGCGATCGCGGCCCGCACCCAAGGCCATGGTCGCCCGGCCCACCAGCTCGGCGTTCAGTCCGGTCACGTAGCCGGAGCGCTCGGCCCGCAACAGCATCCGCTGCGGGGCAACCGGCAAGCGGCCGGGTTCATCCAGCACGCGCGGATCGCCACCCTGGTGGGCAATGATTTCGCGGAATTTTTCCAGACCTTGGCCGGAGGTCAAAGCGGTTTGAATCTTCGCCTGGGCTTTTTCCAGCGTTCCGGCCGCACCGCCGGCAACCAGCATCCGCGCCGCCAGGGTGCTCGATAGGACGGTCAAATCCGCCGGACCGTTTCCTTTGAGGGTTTCGATACATTCGCGCACTTCCAGGGCGTTTCCGACGGCTCGACCGAGGGGCGATTCCATGGCCGTGATCAGGGCCTCGGTGCGGACGCCGTTGGCCTTGCCCGTGGCGACCAGCGCTTCGGCCAGCCGCCGCGCATCCGCGCGGTTCTTCATGAACGCCCCCTGGCCGCACTTCACGTCCAGGACCAGGGCGTCGATGCCCGCGGCAATCTTCTTGCTCATGATCGACGCGGTGATGAGTGGGATGCTTTCAACCGTGGCGGTCACGTCGCGCAGGGCGTACAGTTTTTTATCGGCCGGTGCGATTTCGTTGGTCTGGCCGATCAAGGCGCAGCCGACCTGGCGCAGGGCGGCGCGGAACTCCGCCAGGCTCAGGCCGACGCAAAAACCCGGAATGGCTTCGAGCTTGTCGAGGGTGCCGCCGCTATGCCCCAGGCCGCGGCCGGACATCATGGGCACGACCACGCCGCAGGCTGCCGCCAGGGGCGCCAGGATCAGCGAGGTTTTGTCGCCCACCCCGCCGGTGCTGTGCTTGTCCACCTTGGGGCCGGGAATGTCGCTCAGGTCGAGCTTAATGCCCGAATGGACCATGGCCCGGGTCAGCGCCGCCGTTTCCGGGGCGTCCATGCCGCGCAAAAAAATAGCCATGAGCAGAGCCGAAGCTTGATAATCCGGCCAGGTTCCGCGCGTCACGCCGGCGACAAACGCCTCGATCTCGGCAGGTTCCAGGGCCCGGCCATCCCGTTTCTTGCGAAGAATTTCGACGGCACGCATGGGAAATCCTCAATGAATTGTAGTAGGACACTCTGTGTGCCATTAAGGCACACGGAGTGTGCCTACTACGGGTGATGGGTAGCATGAAGACAGGTTCAGGAATTGGCAAGAAAAAACAGGCGCAGCCGGCGCAGCCGACTTTTCCTCTGCTGGGAAATTTCGGCTAAAATGTTTGGCATCCGGAAACGAAAGCGCTGATCCCGCAGGCTCGAAGACTCCGAGGAAAACGTGCTGCAACGCCTGGTGGCGCACGGGTTTGGAAGCGTAAAAACCAGGGTCGCCAGCTTCCGCCACAGATTGGCAGCTGCACCCAGCAGTGGGTGCGGTTTGGAAAAGAAGTTGAACTACGACGTTAATCAGGATACGATCCAAAACAGCAAAAAAGGAGAGACTGTAGCAAAGTAATTGGGAAGGAGGATAGTTTTGGCTTGTTTTCAGCC
>CAZFGM010000402.1:0-7000 GCA_964518515.1 uncultured Alcaligenaceae bacterium
AAGCAATACCACCGCATGATCGAAGCCGGTGTGTTGACCGAGGACGATCCGGTGGAGCTTCTGGAAGGATGGATGGTCACCAAAATGCCGCGCAATCCAGTCCACGATGGCACCATCACCCGCATGCAAAAACGTATCGAATCGGAATTGGGAGAAGATTGGTTGATCCGCATTCAATCGGCCATCACCACACGGGACAGTGAACCGGAACCCGGCCTGGCCGTGGTGTCCGCACCCCTGGAAAAATATCTGGTCCGGCATCCATCCCCCTTCGACGTGGCGCTGCCCATGGAAGTTGCCGATTCCACCCTGGAAAAAGACCGCACGCTGAAAGGACGCCTGTTCGCCCGGGCCCGGCTGCCGATCTACTGGATTGCCAACCTGGCGGAAAAGAAGATCGAGGTTTACACGGACCCGGTTGGCGGCAAATCGCCGCATTACCGGTCCCGGCACGATTATGGAATGAATGAGCGCATCCCTCTGATTATTCGGGGCAAGGTGCTGGCCCGAATTCCGGTAAAGGAATTGCTCCCGCCATGAGCAAAACTCCGAACTCCCATGCGGCCGAACTACGAGCCGGGGCGGGGTGAATAGACATGGACCACCACGGTTCCTCTGAATCCTGTGAAGAAATCACGGTCGGAGCGACTCCCCTTCGCTTGGATTCGCAGCCCTTTCCCCAACCTGCAAACCCTTGGGATTTTTGGTCATGGGTTTTTATCATAGGGGGGACTTGCTTTATTGTCGGAACCCTTTTTTTGCTTCGGGAACTGCAATGGTTTGTCCCGGCGGAAGACAACCAAATAACTGTGTTATTGCTGGTTGTGCTTTTTACGGGCGCCATTTTCCTTGGCGTGAGAATATTTAATAAACTTTCGATATATAGATTTGATCTTTCCGAGGAGAAAAAAACCATTTTTCATGGCTGGACCGGATACATGTGCAAACACGACGTCACCGATGTTTTCGGTTTGCTGCTTTTAGGGGATCCGTTTTCCATCGAAAACACTTCTGAGAAGGGGACGATTATATTATCCAACAAAGGTTACCAATTAGTCTTGATCTTGCATAATCCTCAGAAAAGTCGATGTCTTTTGCTTTGGGACGCGGATTATTTACGCCTCAAGACGGTTGGTCAAGCATTTGCCGAAGAAATAAGAGTACCGTTTCTCGATAAAGTGAAAAAAAGCAACGAATAAAGGAGCTTCTATGCCCATCAAAGTTCACATCCCCACCCCCATGCGGCCGCACACCGACGGCCAGGCGGTCGGTGAATCCGCAGTCCGGGAACTGCTCGACAACCTCGGCGCCAAATACTGCCCAAACTGGCATTTGGCGGTGCCCTTTCGAAGACTTTCCGGGGATCGGATAATGGATTCTTTGAATAGTATACTGTTTTCCCGCCGCCAGGCCCTGAAAAACCTGGCCTGCGGTTTCGGCTACCTGGCCCTGGCCGGACTGGCCCACGAGGAGGCGGCCGCCGCCGATCCCTTGGCCCACAAAGCGCCGCATTTTCCCGCGCGGGCCAAGCGCATCATCTTCCTGTTCATGCAAGGCGGGCCCAGCCAGGTCGATACGTTCGACTACAAACCCGCGCTCGACCGGTACGACGGCGAGATGCGCAGCTTCGACGACGCCCGCACCTTCGCCCGTACCCGCACCGTCGTCAGCCATCGCGTCATGAAATCGCCCTGGCGCTTCGCCCGCCATGGCGAGTCCGGCCGCTGGGTTTCGACGCTCTTTCCGCACATGGCCCGGCACGTGGACGACCTGTGCTTCCTGTACGCCATGCATACCGACGGCATCGCTCACGGCCCGGCAACATTATTTCTGCACACCGGATCGATCAACCTGGTCCGCCCGTCGGCCGGCTCGTGGGTGACGTACGGCCTGGGCACGGAGAACCGCAACCTGCCGGGGTTCGTCACCATCTGCCCGTCGATGGGCAACGGCGGGCCGCGGAATTATTCGAGCGCCTTTTTGCCGCCCGCGTACCAGGGTACCGCCATCGGCCGGGCCGGCATTCCCGCCGCCGACGCCCGCATCCGCAACCTGACCAACAGCCGGCTCTCTGAGGAGGAAATGCGCCGCCAGCTCGATTTGCTCCAGGCCCTCAACGGCGAGCAGCTCCGCCGCACCCCGGGCGACGCCGAGCTGGAAGCCGCCATCAATTCCTACGACCTGGCCTTCCGCATGCAGACCCACGCCCCCGGCATCCTGGACCTGGCCGGCGAGACGCGCGACACGCTGCGGCTGTACGGCATCGGCGAGGGCGCGACCGACAACTTCGGCCGCCAGTGCCTCATGGCCCGCCGTCTTGCCGAGGCCGGCGTCCGCTACGTCCAGCTCAACTACGGCGACAACACCGACAATCCCGCCTGGGACCAGCACTCCAATCTGCCCAAGCACGCCGACCACGCCCTGGCGGTGGATAAGCCCATCTCCGGCCTCTTGACCGACCTGAAGCGCCGCGGTCTTCTGGACGACACGCTGGTTTGGTGGGGCGGCGAGTTCGGCCGCACGCCCTACGCCGAGCGCAACGGCACCGGCCGCGACCATAACCCGGGCGGCTTCACCATGTGGCTGGCCGGCGGCGGCGCCAAACCAGGCTTCGCCTTCGGCCACACCGACGACTTCGGCCACCACGCCCTCCAGGGCAAGGTCCACATGCACGACCTGCACGCCACCATCCTGCACCTTCTGGGCCTGGACCACACCCGCCTGACCTTCCGCTACGATGGCCGGCCGTTCCGCCTGACCGACGTGTCGGGCACCGTGGTGCGCGAGATTCTGGTGTGAAGGTTACGATTTCGCAATATCGCCATTGGGCAAGCTATTTGGCGAAGGGCAGAAGGGCCCGGCGAAAAGCCGTCACGTCGGGGAAGCGCTGGTCGGGATCTTGCGCCAGGGCTTGGTGGACGATGGCGGCCAGCTCCTTCGGCACGTCCGGCCGGTGCGCCGTCAGGGGCACCGGCTGGTCGTGCAGGATCATGAGAAGCTGTTCGGGAAATGTCGCGGGCAGATCGAAGATTGGCTTTCCGGTCAGCAGCTTGTACAGCGTGGCGGCGGCGGCGTATTGATCGACGGCCGGCCGGGCCTCGCGATAGCTGGTGATTCGCTCGGGCGCCATGTAGGCCAGGCCGCTGCTTTGATCGCCGACCAAGGTCACGCCGCTCATGGCGGAATCCTGGTAAACGCGGGTCAGGCCGAAATCCGTCAGCGTCACGACGGGTTGGCCTTTTTCCTCGTGCACCAGGAAATTTGTAGGCTTGAGATTGCGGTGCACGAACCCCACGCCGTGGGCAAAAGCCAGGGTTTCCAGCATCTGGCTGATCAACCCGACCGTATGCGGTATGGGCAAGGGGCCAAATTTGCTCAAGGCCTGTTCGCCGTTGATCCCTGGGACGTAATCCATGGCGAAAAAGAGCTGGCCCTTAATTTCGCCCCAGTCGCGCATGCCGGCAATGCGCGGGTGCTCGAGGCCGGCCAGTTTTTCCGCTTCCTGCAAAAAGGACGCGATCTGGGCTTGGGTCCCGGCGATTGCGGGAGTAATCAGCTTCAGGGCCAGGCGGGTTTGGTTCGCTTGCCGAAGGGCCAGGAAAACCGTGCCCAGGCTGCCCCGTCCCAGCTGGTGAACGATCACGTACCCGGGAATCGGCTGGGGGTGCGCCTGCGCCTTGCCGGCGCATTGGGAGCACAATTCGCCGGAAGAAGGGAGCGGATTCACGCCACACACCGGGCAGGGGCCACCCTTGGCCTTGGCGACCGGTCGGGCGACGGGCACGGAGGCCGGTTTGGCGAGCGGGGGTTTTCCCGAACCTTTCCCGGTGGCTTTGGATGTGGCTTCCAGGCGGCCCTCGGGGATGCGCCCCTCTTTCAATGAAACCCGGATCGCGGTGTGGCCGGCGCGAATCCGATCGCCGTTCTTGAGATCGGCGGCCAGGATTTTCTTGCCGTTGACGAAGGTGCCGTTGCGGCTGCGCAGGTCCACCAGCCGGCACGCCGGCGGATTCACTTCCACCAGGAAGTGAATCCGCGAAAAAAACTTGTCCTGCGCCGGCATGCGGAAATGGGCATGCTTGGAGCGGCCGACGAGAAAAGTATCGTGGCCGGCAAAGGTAAACGCGCGTCCTTTGTGCGGTCCCGACGTCACGCGCAGGACCACGCGCCAGCCGGCAGCGGCCGGCTTCGCCAAAACCGCATCCAACTCCAGCCAGCGCCGACGAATGTCTTGAACCTTGGGACCAAGGGCGGCCACGAGAATCTGCAGCGTGGCGGCGATGGCGGCGTCGGCCCAACCTTCCAGCTTGGCACGCGCCAGGGCCTGCATTTCAGGATCGGCCAAGCCCTCCAGCAGGCGGTGCGCTTCCTGGACCAGATGCTGGGCCAAGGCGGAGGCCGGACTCAGGCCGAGCAAGCGATCCATTTTTTCCGCCACGAATTGCACCGGACCGTCCGGGCTTTGGCCCTGCTGGCGTAACTTTTTTCGCCAGGCCCGCTGATAGACTTGGCGGGCGGTCAGAACGACCAAGAGCGGCCGCAAATCCTGCGGATCGCCGAAACGCGGATAGCGCTTGGCGGCCAGGCCGCGATACAGGCAGGCAAACCCTTGCACTTCCCCCTTGGCGCGCGGCCGCCGGCGCAACTTTTTCCGCGTCATGCGCACCAGCCGGCGAAAATACTTTTCCCAGGCCTTTTGCGCGGCGACCGGATCGCCGCCGGCAAACTTCGCCTGCCAGCGGGTCAGGGTTTCGTCAACCGTCATTGGGGTCGCCTATTTAGTTTAGTAGCAGGCACACGCCGTGTGCCGTTGCCCCCGGCACACGGAGCGTGCCTACTACCACGCTATGTCATCGCCAGCCGGTGGGCCAGGTAACTCGATAGGGCCACGCTCAAGGGCGTATCGGTGCGCAGTTGCACATAATCGATGTTTTGGTCGCGGCAGCCCCGTTTCAGGTCCGTGATAAAGAGCTCGATCTGCTCGAGATAGTTTTTTCGCAACGAGCGCGGGTCGGTCAATAGCTCGGGAAATTGTTCCAGGCCGCGGAACAGGGTCGCTTCCTGGAAAGGAAACGTCAGCTCGTAGGCATCGAGAATATGCCACAGGACCACATCGTGCCGCTTGTGCCGCAGGTGCTTGAGGCCCATGAGCAGATCGGGCACCTCGTCGAACATGTCACTGATCAAGAACAAGATGGAGCGGCGGTTGACGCGCTCGGCCAGGTCGTGGAACAGCGGGGCCATGGCGGTTTTTTCCCGGCCGCCCCCCTGGTTCATCTCGTGCACGATTTCCTTGAGATGCGACGGCTGGCTCGACGGCTTGAGGAACTTGCGCACTTGGTTGTCGAAGGTGACGAAACCGACGCTGTCGGTCTGATGCAGCACCAGGTAAGCCAGGGCGGCGGCCGCCATGCACGCGTAATCGTACTTGGTGACTGGCCCGGAGCCGTATTTCATCGACTCGCTGATGTCGAGCAGAATCCAGCAAATGAGGTTGGTTTCTTCCTCATATTGCTTGAGGTAAAACCGCCCGGTCTTGCCGTAGACTTTCCAGTCGATGTGCTTGATGTCGTCGCCGGGCACGTACTCGCGGTGCTGGGCGAACTCGACGGAAAAGCCGTGGTACGGGCTTTTGTGCATGCCCGATAGATAGCCCTCGACGACGAGGCGTGCCTGCAGCTCCAGGCCGCGGACCTTGGCCAGCGTGAGGGGGTCGAGATACTTGCGGGGGTCGTCGGTTTTGTCGTCGGTTTTGGCCACAGTAATGATCCCTTTCAGGATCGCCGTTTGCTTCCGGCCTTTCTTATCGCGCGCGTGAGTTCCGCCGCGGCGGCGTCGGCGCGTTGCCGCTCGGCGTTGGCGCGCTGTCGCTCGGCGTTGGCGCGCTGTCGCTCGGCGTCGGCGCGCTGTCGCTCGGCCTCGGCCTCGGTAAGGACCAATTCCCCTTCGGGCGTGAAAAAGCGCAGCCAGACCGACGTGCGACCCAGGTAGGCGCCTTCCCAGGCGCCGAGCCACAAACCCAGTTCCTGACACCACAGCCGGCCGTGACCGTCGGCTTCGAGCGGCGCGTAGCCCCTCTCGCCGAGACGCCAGCCAATCAGTTGCTGGGTTTCGGGGTCAAAACAAAAGTAGTCCGGGGTCTTGAATTTTTGCTCATAAATGTCCTTCTTCAGCGTCAGGTCCGCGATGCGCGTGCGGTACGACAGCAGCTCGATGATGACGTTGGGCAGACGGCCATTTTCTTTCCATTGAGCCCAGCTCTTGCGCAACTCCGTTGGGTCCACTCCCCACACCAGGAAGAAATCTGGTCCCCGGCAACGGCGTTTCCGCGCCGGCTTTCCATAATAGATGAACATGTCGCCGGCGCAATAAAAGTCGTTTCGCGCTCGAAAGAAGTAACGGGCGCTCTCGATAAGAAGCGCGATGGCCATGCGTTCCCAGTCGGAGTCCATGGGTTCTCCATCGCTGTACTCGAGTTCGTCGGAAGTCCACTCCTGATCGATTTCTGAAAAGGGGAAGGGAGGCGGCAGGAGACCGTCTTGGGGGGGGAAGCTCCGCGCCCGATTTTCGGCCGGGGGCTGGGTTTCCAGCTTTTCCACGATGGCAGGCATGGTTTTTTGCTCCAGGATTCCGGCAGCTCCGTTTCCCATGGTTTAAGCTGGTTGGCAATCGTCGCCAATGGTCACAGTCATCGGCATGGCTTGCTCTCTCCAAAGAACTCGCCGTCAATAATAGCCCCGCCCTTCGCAACCGGGGTCCAGTCGCTCATGGTTCCCAACTGCCGGTTAAAGTTCTTTCCGGGCCGGAAAAGAACTTCCACTGTATCATAGCCGCAGGCACTTGCTTCTTCCAGACAAGCGGAAGGCTTTTGAAGTGCTTGAGGAGACAAAATTATTGGCGGCTGTTGAGCATTGCCTGGATCGAATAGTCCTAAAACAATAAGAATCCTACGCTTCTTCCGGGACCCTGCCCCGAAGAAGTGGCCCCTTTCGGGGCAGAT
>CAZFGM010000403.1:0-2790 GCA_964518515.1 uncultured Alcaligenaceae bacterium
CCGGGCGACATGTATCCTTTCACCTCTGGTCCGGTGCCCCGGCTGCCGCGGGACAAGACTGAAATCGGAATCCTGCAAGGGAGTTGGCAAAATAAGACCAAGGTGATGCACACGCAGAGCGCCGCCGAATACTGGCACCGCAGCGGCTCGCTGGTACACACCGATCCCTGGGGCCGACACGATGTGGAGATTCCGGCCAACGTGCGGATCTACGCCTTTGGCGGCACGCAGCACGGCCCGGCCTCCGATCCGCCCGGGCGCGGCATCGCCCAGAACCGCGCCAACCCCGGCGACTATCGTCCTTTCCTTCGCGGTTTGCTCGACGCCCTGGACGCCTGGGTCCAGGACGACAAAACGCCGCCGCCTAGCGTCTACCCGCGCATCGACCGAAAAACCCTCGTGCCCTGGGACCAGAAGAGCACCGGGTTCCCCGCCATTCCCGGCGTGCGCTACCCTGAGGTGATCCAACAGCCGGTCTATGCGGACTACACCAAGGAACCGCCGAAGGTGCTGGACCGTTACGTTGTCCTGGTCCCCAAGTGCGGTCCGGACGGCAATGAGCTGGGCTGCTTGCTGCCGCCCGAGGTCGCCGTCCCCCTGGCCACTTTCACCGGCTGGAACCTGCGCCGCAAGGACGTCGGCGCCGAGAACATGCTCGCCAACCTGCTCGGCTCCTATCTGCCCTTTCCAAAAACCAAGGCGGAACGTTTGAAAAGAAACGATCCGCGGCAAGCCATCGAAGAACGTTATGAATCTTTTGAGGCCTATCGCAAACAATATGAAGGCGCCTGCCGCCAAATGATGCAGGGCCGCTATCTTTTGCGGGAGGATGTGCAGCGGTTGCTGGCCGGTCGCGAGAATGTTCGAAATCTTTTTCCACGCTAGGCTGCAAACAAAGGCAAAAAAGCCCTCGGTGAGATTCCCTTCCGCGGTGAGTCTGGAATAATAGATAGGTGGGAAATGTCCCCGGACCCGACCAAACCTCAATCAACGGAATCCAATCAGCAAAGGCAACCGGAGCTACCCGAGGCGATTATTCACGAGGCCGAATTGGCTTCGGGACCTTCCGGCGGGGTATTGTATGGCAAACAACTCAGCAAAACCGAGGCGATTGCCCGACGAAAAAGCGGGGAAGACATTGTGGTTCGTGGCGCTGATTCGAAAGCCAACAAAGCTCTGGCAAGGGAAATGGAAGCCGCGGTTGGGCCCCCCAGTCGTCCACAATTTCCCCACACCAGAACCGCGGGTCCCAGGGCTTTACCGCATTTTCATCAGCAAGCGCGCGTGCCCAAAGGACATTCTTTCTACGAAACCGACAAGCGAAAGGCCAGGAGAAGCCGATGAAATTCTTTACTCCCGATCTCGTGCAACGGTTTGGTTCCCAGGATGAGGGCGTTGCTCACGCGGCCCTGGAAGAATTTGAACAACGTGCGAAAGACTATGCCCATTATCTGAAGAGCATTAAATCCAAGTTGCCCGCGCGTTTTCGAAAACTGCAAGAGCGCTATTACCTCCATGATGCACGGGTGCTTCATTTTCCTATGGTTGACCCTCCGCCACTCCCTTTACCTGGGTGGTGGGCCGTCTGCAATTCCCAAAATGGCAAGGCCGCCTCTTCATTCTGGCTTATTATCCAAATGGACACTCCACCACATGAATATGTCGTTCTCCATTACTTGCTGCCTGACAAAAGGGCCATCAAGCTGAACAAAACCCCTTCAGCGGAGGAATGTCCCTATCTCGAATGGCTCTATGATGAAGTTGAAATTGCAAATAACCAGAAGAGGAGTCGTTTTACCCACAATATCCTGTTCACCAATGGCATCCAATTAAGGGTTAATTTTGTAGACTTTGACTTTGCCACGCTCAGGCCGTGGGCGAATCGATCCGGCAAAGAACATCGTCAGAAAACCAAAGCGCTGAAAAGGCGGTGAACGGCCTTCCCCCGTTTGGCAACCAGGATCTTTTGAGTAACACCATGAAAATCGCATGGCAATGTCGTCCCTTGGCGGAAGTTCCGGCGGACTGGCTGATCGTCGGTGTGTGGGAGGAGGAAGCCCTGGCCGGGGCCGCGGCGGAGCTGGACGCGCGGCTGGCCGGCGCCTTGACCCGCCTGCGCGAGATGGGCGACCTGGCGGGAAAAGCCAAGGAATTGACCTTCTTGCTGGATCGGCCAGGGATGGCGGCCAAGCGCCTGGTGCTGGTCGGGCTGGGCCCGCGGACAAAGGCGGAGCAGGCCGACCTAGTGGATGCCGCCGCCGTCGCGGCGCGAAAAATTACCGGCAAGCAATTCGCCCGCGTGGCCATGGCCCTGCCCGAAAATTACCCTGGCCTGAGCTGGGAAGAAACCGCCCTGGCCGTTGGCCTCGGCTTGCAACAGGGCGCGCAAGGACCCGGACTGCGCAAGAACAAGCCCGAACGCTTCGCGCCGGAAGGGATTTGTCTGGCGGCGCCCCCTACGGCCCCGGAAAAAGAAATCCAGCAAGGCGCTCGCGGGGCCGAGATCATAGGCCGGGCCGTTGGCCTGGCGCGCGACCTGGTCAACACCCCGCCCTGCGATCTCTATCCGGAAACGTTTGCCGCCCGCGCTCAGGAAATCGCCCAGACGTGCTCCTTCGAATGCACGATCTGGGACGAAAAGAAACTCGAGGCCGAGAACATGGGCTCGCTGCTCGGCGTGGCCCGCGGCTCGGAGCGCCCGCCGCGGCTGGTGCTGTTACGCCATCGCGGCGGGGAATCGCGCCGTTTGGCCGGCGTTTCAAGTTCGGCGCGGGTCTGGGACCCCGCCGC
>CAZFGM010000403.1:2890-6980 GCA_964518515.1 uncultured Alcaligenaceae bacterium
GTTCCAACGGCGGGGTCGGAGACCCGCGCCGAACAGGGCCCCGGCAAAACACTTGGCCTGGTCGGCAAGGGCGTCACCTTCGACAGCGGCGGCCTGTCCTTGAAAACCACCGAGCAAATGGTGGACATGAAGTGCGACATGGCCGGCGCCGCCGCCGTGCTCGCCGCCATCGGGGCCATCGCCGAGCTGGGTCTGCCGGTCAACGTCTTCGGGGTTCTGGCCCTGGTGGAGAACATGCCTAGCGGCAAGTCGTTAAAACTCGGCGACGTGCTCCGCGCCAAAAACGGCAAGACCATCGAAGTCCTCAACACCGACGCGGAAGGCCGGCTCATCCTCGCCGACGCCCTGGCCTACGCCGTCGAGCAAAAAGTCGATCACCTGGTCGATCTGGCCACGCTGACCGGGGCGTGCATGGTGGCCCTGGGACCGGAGGTAGCCGGCTTGATGACCAATAACGAGGCCTGGGGCGAACAAGTGTTGGCCGCCGCCCGCCGCGCCGGGGAAAAGGCCTGGCCCTTGCCCATGTTTCCCCACTACGGCGAGATGATCAAGAGCGACGTGGCCGACATGAAAAACACCGGCGGCTCACGTTACGCCGGCGCCATCAGCGCTGCCAAGTTCCTCGAGGAATTCGTGGGCGAAACGCCCTGGGTCCATCTCGACATCGCCGGCCCGGCCTGGGCGGAAAAAGACAGCCCCAGCCGCGATGCCGGCGGCACCGGCTGCTTCGTGCGCACCCTTGTGGAACTGGCCCGGGGGTATGAATGAGTGGTGAGTGGTGAGTGGTGAGTGGTGAGTGGGTTGGTTTCAGATAATATTCAGATTCAGGTCCCAGCAAGAATTCATATCTCAGTACACGGTACCCGGTACTCGGATCGGAATCCACACCACTCACCACTCACCACTCACCATTACCACTCACCAAACCAGTTTTCCCCAATGTTGGGCGAAAGGAAACGAAATGCAAAGGGAGGCCCGCGACCTGTGTTTGCTTTTGACTACTTTTTCCAGCGGGTTATAATGAAACGGGAACAGGACTTCGAATAAGCAATCTGCCCAGCCCGCAAGCGAGTCTTCGAGCCTGCGGGGTCTAAGACTCGCCTGTGGGCTTGGGTGCAAGGCGCGGAAGTCGAGGTATACACACATGGTCATATCTTGCCTGCAAATCTACCGCCTGGTCGGACCCGCCTTGGTGGCGGTAGGGCTTTTGGGAATCTGGTTTGCCCCGCCGGGTTACCCGCAAGGCCCGGCCCCGAAGGACATCGCGCGTAACCGGGAGGGCTTGTACATAACCGTGCCCGTCGCAATCACCGATGGGGCCGTCAAGAAAATCAAGGATCGCGTCGAGGCCGCCCGCCAGCACCTTAAAAAGGTGATCTTTGATTTCAATCCCCAGGGCCAGCCGAGCGCCAGCAGCAATTTCGGTTCCTGCAATGACCTGGCCGAGTACATCCGCGCCCTGCGGGAAAAAAACGACATCACAACCGTCGCCTTTGTAGCCAAGGATGTGGGCAAACATACCGTGTTGCCCGCCCTGGCCTGCTCCGAACTGGTCATGGCGGAAAACGCCAAGATCGGCGACGTGCTCCGCGACCAGGGCGCCTTGAATGAAACGGCCCGGACCGCCTACGAACACCTGACCACGAAACACTCGTGGGCACTGGTGTTCAAGATGATCCAACCCACCCAGGACATTATTGCCGTGCCGGCCCTTGGCTACCTGACCCCAAAGGAGTGGGAAAAGAAGAAAGAAGAGTTGGCCAAGCAGGGCAAAGAAATCAAACCGTTGCCAACCCCGGAAGTCCTGCGGAACGGGCAGCCTTTTTACACTACCAAGGACGCCTTGGCGGTCTACCTGGTGAAAAGCGATGCGGTACGCAACACGCCCGACGAGGTGGTGCGTTTTTACAAGCTGCCGCGCACCGTCTTGACCGAGGTCTGGCTAGGCGATCGGACGCCGGTGGTCGGCGTGGTCGAGGCGCGCGGCCAGCTGGACAAGGGCAAGATTCAATCGCTGGACCGGCGCATCGGTCGCGCCCTGGGCCGGGGAGTGAATTTCCTCATTCTGGTGCTGGAGTGCGAAGGCGGCGACGACACGGATGCCGCGTGGAAGCTGGGTGACAAGCTGGTCTTGCTGCGCGACGGCCGCTGGGGAAACGTAGCCGTCGAACCGGTGCGGACCCTGGCCTACGTGCCCTCCAAGCGTTCCCTCGGGGCAGCCACCTACCTCGCCTTGGGCTGCGGCGAAATCGTCATGGCCAGCGATGCTGTCCTGGCGGATTTCGAATACAAGAAGACCGAGAAGGATTCCGATCATAAAGGCCGCCGCGACCAGCTGGCCGAGTTGGCCCAGAAACAGGGCTACTCGCCGGCCCTGTTTGAAGCCGCCCTCGACCGCGACCTGGTCGTGTATCAGGCCGAAACCAAGAGCGGCGACAAGGTCGTGATCACGAAAAAACAATGGGACCAGGACAAGGAGGCCGGCCACACCGAATTCAAGCCCGGGGCTGCCCGCATCGTCAAGAAAGAGGGCACGTATTTGAAGCTGGATGCCGAGCTGGCCAAGGAGCTGCGCGTGGTGGAATTCAACGCCGTCAATTCGCTCGAGGCACTCTACGCGCTAAATCCCGATATCGATCCGGCCAAGGTGACCGTTTTCCGCGATGACTGGCTGGACATCCTGGCCGAGTTCTTCCGCGGGCCGCTGGTCAAGCTGGTGCTGATCATGATCGGCATCCTCGGCATGATCCTGGAGCTGAAGATGCCGGGCGCCACGCTGCCGGGGATCGTGGCGGCCATCTGCTTCGTCTTGTTCTTTTGGGCCCACTCGTTCATCGGTGAATACACCATGCTGGCGGTGCTGTTGTTCGTTCTGGGCCTGATCTTGCTGGGAGTGGAGATTTTCGTTTTCCCTGGATTCGGTCTGCCGGGGATCGCGGGCATCTTGCTGGTGGTGGGCAGCCTGGTGATCGTGACGCTGGAAAAAATGCCCACCACTCCGGCCGAGTGGGTCAGCCTGGGGTTCACGCTGACGACGTTCGGGGTGAGCCTGGTGGCGGCCATCGCCGGGGCGTTCATGCTGGCCTGGTACCTGCCGCACATTCCCTACGCCAGCCGCCTGTTGCTGCCGCCGCCGACCGAGCCGGCCCCGGGAAGCGAAGGCGCCTACGAAAATCCGCTGGCGTCCCTTTTGGGCGCCATCGGCGTGGCCGAAACCCCGCTCCGCCCCGCCGGCAAGGCCCGCTTCGGCGACGATTTTCTGGACGTCATCGCCGAAGGGGATTTCCTCAACCCCGGCAGCCGCGTCCAGGTCATCGAGGTGGAAGGGCAGCGGATTGTCGTCAAGGAAGTATAATAGAGTAAAAAATTCGAAATCCGAATATCGAAATTCGAAACAAATTTGAAATTCAAATATCGAAACCGGAAAAAGGTGAAATGATGGAGTTTGGGATTTCGTATTTTGATATTCGAATTTGTTTCGGATTTCGGATTTCGGATTTCGGATTTGTGGGAGGTTACTCAAACCAACACCATTCACCGCCATTTATGGAAGTTCGATGTTCGATAACCTGGTAATTGCCTACGGCCTGATTATCCTGGCCTTGTTCTTGCTGGCGGCGGAATTGTTTTTGCCGACGTTCGGCGTGTTGTTCGTGCTGGGCCTGGCGGCCCTGATCGCCGGCATCGCCATGACTTTTTCCCCCGCCTCGGGCGGCAGCACCACCCATGGCATGGTCACGCTCATTGCCGTGTTCGTTTTGATTCCCATTCTCGGGCCTCTCTTGTTGCATTATTGGCCCAAAACCGCGCTGGGCAAGCGGTTCTTTTTGGACCAACCAGAGGAGGACGATAGCCTGGTTCAGCTGCCGGCCCATCTGGAGCAACTGCGCGGCCGCTATGGCAAAACCGTCTCGGCCCTGCGACCGTCCGGCATGACCGAGTTCGACAGCAAACGCGTCGATGCCATGAGCGAAGGCCAGATGATCGATCCCGGCGTCTGGGTCAAGTGCATCGACGTTCGCGCCGGCCAGGTGATCGTGCGCCAGATCGACAAGCCGCCCGACCTGGCCCACCTGGATTCGGCCGATTT
>CAZFGM010000404.1:0-6944 GCA_964518515.1 uncultured Alcaligenaceae bacterium
GCAATTGGCAATTTTGTTTGCGACAACTTTTTGTCGCAGAAACGGCCCGAAGGGCCTATTCCGGACCGATCGGTTACAACAGTTACCCGGGTCGTTTGGGGACATTGTGCAGGATTTCTAACAACAACCTGGCAGGTTCCCCATGAAGCAAAATACCCCTAGGATTGCCATTGGAACCGGGCTTATCCTCCTGAACAACGACCCTTATTTGCGGGGTTTCCAGAGTTTGATTGTCGGGAACAATCGAGAGAGTCCATTTCTCTTGCTGACCCGTTGCGAAAACCCACGGACCTTTTTCCTCTTCCCTATTTATGGTTGCTTCGGTCGCGGGCTGGTCCCAGCCTGCTTCGTGCAATATTCGGACCACATCCTGCAAAGCTTGGCGCGTGGCTTTCGTCATGGTTACACCTGTTCAATCAGCCGACTGGCAAGTTTGGCAGCCAAAATTTTGGCTTCCTGGGAATTCGCCAGGCGAAAAAGTTGCGGCAAGATTTGCAGCCGCATATTTTCTTCTCGGAGCTTGATGAGCCGCCGAATGGGCAAGGCAATCATCATTTGCAAGAACCCCCAGGGACCAGCAACGCCCATTCTTGAAGGACAGCTCCATAGACTATTAATCCCAAGCCGACGGCAAAAAGCAACACCAGCACAATCACAATGATTCTTTCGTGCCGGCGATTGTCCTGGATTGCCTGGTCAATGCGCTGGCTTACCTCATGAATGACCTCGGCATCGGATTTCTTGCTCACAGATTACCTCATGGCGTCCACACCTTGCGCTGCCGCGACGACGGGATGTTGAGCATTTTGCGATACTTGGTGACGGTGCGGCGGGCGACGGGGTAGCCGGTTTCGCCCAGTTTGGCGACCAGATCCTCATCAGACAGGGGATTGGCTTTGTCTTCGTTGGCGATAACGTCCAGGAGTTTTTGCTTGATGGTCTCCCAGGCGACCTCGGCGCCGGTGGTGGTCTGGGTGCCGCCGCCGAAGAAGCGTTTGAGGGGGAAGAGGCCGCGCGGCGTCTGCACCCACTTGTCGTCCACGGCCCGGCTGACCGTGGTCACGTGCACGCCGACCTGGTCGGCGATCTGTTGCATTTTCAAAGGCTCGATGAATTCCGGGCCCCGGTCGAGAAAGGCCTTCTGGTGCTGGATGATGGCGCGGGTGACCTTGGCCAGGGTATTGCGGCGCTGCTCGATGGCCTCGATGAGCCAGTGGGCGGCCTGAATCTTGCGCTTGAGGAACTCGCGGGTCTTGGGATCGGCGCCCTTGTCGCGGTACATTTCCACGCAGCTGCGGCTGATGTAAATGTTCGGCGTCCAATCGTCGAGCAAGCGCACCTCGTAGTCGCCGCTGGCGGTCTGCTCGACGACGATGTCCGGCACCACGTAGGGAATGTTGTCGGCCGTGAATTGGGCGCCAGGCTTGCGGTTGAGGCGCTTGAGGATGTCGATGGCTTCATGGATGGTGTTCAGATCGAAGCCCGTCCGGCGTTGCACGATGGGCAAACGATTATGCAAGATGTCGTCCAGGTGGTTCTGGATCAAGACGCGCAGGGCGTCGCCATGCGGGGTCTCGGGGGTGAGCTGCAACAGCAGGCATTCTTTCAAATCGCGGGCGCCGACGCCGGGCGGTTCGAACTTGTGGATGACGGCCAGGGCCTCCTCGACCTGGGCCTCCGTGGCCGGCGGGTCGAAGGTCTGGGCGATCTCGGCCAGGGGAGTGGTGATGAAACCGTTTTCGTCCAGTTGGGTCAATAAGTGGCGGACGAGTTTTTGCTGGTCGGCGGTCAGGTCCAGGATGGCGAGCTGGTTGCCCAGATAATCCTGCAACGACTGTGGCCGGGAGGCCATGTTGACCATGGCGTCGTGCTTGCGGTCCGTTTCCTCGTCGATGCGGTTGCGCGAAGGGCGATGCTCCTCGTTAAAATGGTCGGACCAGTCCCTGTTGATGCCTTCGAGGCGTTCGAAGTCCTGTTCGCTCTTGTCGTCGATGACCAGCTCGCGGCGCGGATCGGTCGGATCGGGTCCGTCGGGGACGGCGGCGTCGGCGTTGAATTCTTCCAGGTCGGCGGCGGCGGCCGCCTCGTCGGCGCCGTTCTCTTTTTCTTCCAGCACCGGGTTTTCCTGCAATTCCTGTTCGATGCGTTCTTGCAGGGCCATTACCGCCAGCTGCAAAATTTCCATCGACTGGATCATGCGGGGAGCCAGAATCATCTTCTGCTCCATCCGCTGCGACATGCTGGTATCAAGGCGCATGGTATTCCTCAATCACGCTTTGGAAACCTTGGATAAACAAAATTCGGCCGCTGCGACTGGTGCAGCGCTTGGCGGTTTCGCGTTGTCGTCAACCCGCGATGCGGCTCACGCGAAACCGCCGAGCGGACTTTGACGACGCAACCCCTGGACAACGGTTTTCAAAAAAACCCTGTTCCCATTAAAAATCGCGCCGGCCTTCCAGGGCGTCGGCCAGCATCTGGTTGTTGGCAAACTCCAGGACCGAGCCGGAGGGCAAGCCGCGGGCCAGCCGTGTGACGCGGACGCCGGTGTCGGCCAACAGGTTCGAGATATACAAGGCCGTGCCGTCCCCTTCCAGAGTGGGGTTGGTGGCCAGAATCACTTCGTTCACGCCGCCGCCCAGCACCCGCCGCCGCAAGGCGTCGAGGGTCAACTGCTCCGGTCCCACGTTATCCAGGGGGGCGATCCGCCCACCCAGAACATGATACAGGCCCCGATACGTTGCGGCGCGCTCCAGCGAGGCCAGATCGCGGACCTGTTCCACCACGCAAATCAAGGACGCATCGCGCTTGGGGTCCGCACACAGGCCGCACAATTCGCCCTCGGTCAGGTTGAAGCACTGGCGGCACGAGTGAATCTTCTCTTTGATGTCGCGCAAAGCATCCGCCAGGTCCAGAACCTGTTGCCGCTCGGCGGCCAGCAAAAAATGCGTCAACCGCTCCGCCGATTTGGGCCCGATCCCCGGCAGCTTGTTTAGCTGCTGCGTCAAACGGCCAATGGCTCCTAAAGGTATTTCCGTGTCCACGATCACATCCACGGCGAAATTCGAAATTCGAATTTTTATTATCCCATGCCGGGAAAGTTAAATCCCGGCGGCAAGCCCAGGCCGCCGGCCACCTTGGTGGTTTCCTCGGCGACTTGCTGGCGGGCCTTCTGGATCGCCTGGTTGGCCGCGGCGGCGATGAGGTCTTCGAGCAGCTCTTTGTCGTTGAGCTTCACCGCCTCGTCGCTGAGCGTGCAGCCCTGGACTTCCATGTGGCCGTTGACCCGGACTTTGACCATGCCGCCGCCGGCGTCGCCTTCGACGACAATTTGTCCGAGGCGGCCCTGCAGTTGTTCCATCTCGCCGCGGATTTTGGGCAAATTTTTGAGCAAGCTGGCGATGGCGCCGATTTCTTTAAACATCAGAGCATTCCCTTTTTCTCTGCGAGTATGGGCATATTTTTAGCCGCTTGCCGCTTTGTGTGACCCGTAGGGTCCAGGTCCCGCTCAGCGCCAGCGGAAATCCAGCAAGTTTTTTCTGCCCCGATCTACGTTTCCTCCGCGTTCGGATCGGCTGGGATCGCGGCGGCGAAATCCGGGTCCATCTGAATAATCTGGGCCCCCAAGAGGTCCATGGCCCGGGCAACAAGCGGTTGCTGAACCGCTTCGGCACGCTGCCGTTTCCCCCGCGAAAGGCCGGCCTCGGGATCGGGAGTTCGGGGGCCGCCAGGTATTGTCGCCACCGGGTCGCCGGCCTCCGCTTCCAGGCGGAGCGAACAGGGTTGCCCGGTGGTTTTGCTCAGGGCCGCTTCCATGCGGGCTATTCGGGTTGAATCCAGATGGTGATACTCAGAACGATTATAGCCCGTTGGAAAGCGAATTACCAGAGTGTTTGGCCCAGAAATTGCTAGAGAACTGACCTTTTTCAAGTCGTTCGCCAACATAGGTCCAACAAGAGCAAGCACTTGCTGCCAAAGCTGGTTTATGGTCTGAGGGGTCAGAGGAATTGGAGAAAAGCTTTCCGGACTTTCAAGACCTAACTCCGGCTTTTTTTTTTCGGGCTCCGGGGAAGCAGCTGATCCAGTGGCTGAGCCGGCCGGCGAAGGGGAACGACCTCCCGCCGATGCCGCCGGCCGTTCGCCGGCCAGCATCTGGGTCAACTGCGACAGGGCAACCAGATTCTCCAACCGGGCCAGGCGAACCAGGGCCATTTCCAAGAGCACACGGCCATGCTGGCTGTAGCGCATGCGATTCTTGGCGCTGACAAGAACGTCCAGCCCGGCCAGAAGGGTGTCCGTTTCCCCGGCCTGGGCCTGACGCTGCAATTCCTGGCGGAGGTTGCCGGTCACCGACAAGCTTTGCTTGTCCAGGCCGGCACAATTCACCACCAGAAGGTCGCGCCAGTAATCAATGAGCTGGTCGAGGAGTTCGCCCAGCTGCACGCCGTGGTCGGCGGCTTGGGCCAGGAGTTCCAGGGCCTTTTTTGCATCCTTGGCCAAAACCGCGCCGGCCAGGCCCGCCACGCGGTCTTCGTGGGCGGTTCCCAAAAGGTGATGGACCTGCTCGACGGTCAAACAATCGCTGCCGAAGGCCAGGAGTTGATCGAGTAGCGACTGGGCGTCGCGCATGGAGCCGCCGGCGCGGCGGGCGACCAGCTCGAGGGCCTCGTCGTCGGCCTGCATCTTTTCGCGGGCCACGATCTGCTTGAGCCGTTCGACGATGCGCGGCACGCCGATGCCGGCAAAGTCGAAGCGCTGGCAGCGCGACAGAATCGTGATCGGTATCTTGTTGACTTCGGTGGTGGCGAAGAGGAACTTGACGTGGGCCGGCGGCTCCTCGAGGGTCTTGAGCAGGGCGTTGAACGCCGGCGGCGTCAGCATGTGCACTTCGTCGATGATGTAGATCTTGTACCGCGCCCGGCTGGGCCGGAACAGCACGTTCTGGCGAATCTCGCGGACCTCGTCGATGCCACGGTTCGAGGCGCCGTCGATTTCCAAGACGTCGATGTCCTCGCCGACGGCGATGCTCTGGCACAATTCGCAGGCATCGCACGGCGTGATGGTCGGTCCCTTCACGCAGTTGAGGCACTTGGCCAGGATGCGGGCCGTGCTGGTCTTGCCGACGCCGCGGGCCCCGGTGAACAGGTAGGCATGGGCGACCCGGTTCGTTTGCAGCGCATTGATGAGGACCTGGGCGACCGGTTCCTGGCCAACCAGGTCGGCGAATTGCTGCGGGCGATAACGCCGGGCCAGGACGGTGTATTCTGCGGGAATCAGGGCTTCGTCGGCCTGGGATGGGGTTTTGCGTTTTGCCATGGTGCCAGAGTTCAAAAGGCGAAAAAACCACCAAGTTTAGGGGTCAGGGAGAACGTGGTCCCAATCATCCATGAGGATAGCAATGTACACGCGGGCGGGGTACAGGCAAGGGGGTGAGGGGGGAGTGGTGAGCGGTGGTGCTGCGAAGAGTCACAATCCAGTCGAGATTACCCGCGCCCGCCTGGGCAGCTTGGCCGGCTCCGTGCGCCGCTTTGGAGAAATCATGGTTCGTAAAGCTGTCAAGTTTTTTTTCGCCAAGCCCGCAGGCGAGTCTTCGAGCCTGCGGGGTTTGCTCCCGGAGGAGATTCATTCCACCGCCAACAAGTCCGCCAGCCCCGCCGCCACCAACTCCGGACCGGTCACGTAACAGCCCCTGAGCGTCCAGTCGCGGATTTTTTCCTCGGCCTTGCCAAACAAGCGGACCTGCAATTCATCGAGATCTTTTTCCATGGCCTCGAAGTGCCGGGCCCAGAAGCCCGCTTCCTCCGCACCCACGCGCTTTTCGCTCTGCCAGCGCATGCGATGAAACAGCAGCGTGCTGAAGGGGGTAACCAGCCGCTTCGGGCAGGCGGCGAACAACAGCAAGGCGGCCGACGAGCATTCCCCCAGCACGATGGCCGTGGCCGCGATCTGCCGCTGCCGCACCAGCGTCATGACCGCCAGCGCCCCATACACGCTGCCGCCGGCCGAGTCGATGTAAAAGACGCACTCCCCCTTCGGAGGTATGTCAAGCAGCTCCTTGACGACGTTTTCCTCCCAGGCATCGACGTCGCCGATGATGGGGATTTCTGGCACGTCTTTCCGCTTGCGTTTCTTGGCCATGAGGATAGCAATGTACACGGGGGCGGGGTACCGGCAAGGGGGAGTGTACGTGGTAGGGAAAGGCGCGACGTGTATAATAGGGTGAAGGCATACCGGTGAGAAAGACCACAGATTCGGATATGGCGATGATAGAATCCATCGAGTTTAACAATTTCAAGGCGTTGCGAAAGACAACCCTGCCGCTGGCGCCTTTCACACTACTCTTGGGACCGAATGGTTCCGGTAAGACAACGGTCCTCGATGCGCTGGATAACATTGCCACTCTTACAGCTCAACATGTAGGAATAAAACGCCAATCTGCGGTTCCGGTTGGGCCATCGTTCTTGAGCGTCACGACGAATGATCGACATGCCACCGTAGAAACAAAACTGCACTTACGGTTGAAGCAGACTTTCGTCGCCACGTTTCAGTTGTGGCCTAATCCCGCACTCACCCAGTTCGGCTATCTGGATGGAAGGGCTGTTCCGCAACCTGACAGCGACCTCGCACTGAAATGGCTGGCCCGGACCCAGATTTACGCCCTAGACTTTTCCGCAATTGCCCAGCCTGTAACCGTAAACTCCGGCGCGGGTCTCCAACGAAATGGCCGGGACCTTGCTGCGGTCCTCGACGACCTGCAGGGCACCCAGCCAGAAAGGTTCGAAAAGCTCCTGGCCGAAATGTGTGAGTGGCTCCCGGAGTACGACCGCATTCTGTTTGATACTCAGCAAGGTTCGAAAGGAATCGTGCTGCGGACGAAGAAGGGGGGCCATCGTATTCCAGCGAAGGATTTATCGCAAGGAACTCTGGTCGGCCTGGCCCTTCTCCTG
>CAZFGM010000405.1:0-6930 GCA_964518515.1 uncultured Alcaligenaceae bacterium
CGTGTAATCACGCAAGCCCTGATGGACCTTGCGCGCCTCGTACAACATGTGCAGGGGTTGATCGAGAGGATGGGCCTGCGGCTTGGGCGCCGGGGGGACCGGCGGAGTCTGGGCGCTGCCGGACAGGGTCAAGGTCAGGCACGCCAGGGCCACCCCTAAGAGCCGGTGCAGACGGGTGTTCCGTTGTTGCCAGTAAGCCATGCTCGGTACCTCCAAGTCGTCGTGATTCAAAAGCCGGCCGGTGCCCTGAGAAGGTGGGCAAACTCCGCACCCCGACCGGTGCACTCCGCAGTGCGATCCTGGAAAGAGCAAGTTACATACCTAAAATCGGCGCGGCCCGGACGCCGGCCGCGAGTTCCGCGTAAGAACAAATCGGTTCGGCAGTTGAAACGGCTGAAGGACATCAGCGGAAAAGTCGCTGGCGCGGGCCGGGCGTGTATAATTTACAGGAAAAGCTGGCATTGCTCCGAAAAACCGGGAATTGCGGTCTTTGGCGCGGTTCACACATATTGCGTAAAAGGAAGACGGTGCAAATTTAGGCATTTATACCGCACGCGGTCAGGATTGAGGTTGTCGGCTTTCGCTCCGCGAAAGCACATCCTTTCGCAGAGCGAAAGGCGGCAACCTCATTTCCGGCCGCGCGGAGTATAGCCGGCGAGTTTGCTCGCCGCGGCCGGCATCCATTCCACGGCGAGCAAGCTCGCCGGCTATATAATGTGTCAATCCCGTTCGCGGCAGGTAATCATGGCCCCCGTTCTCGAAATCCACACCATTGTTTCTCTTCCCTTTGAGGAAAACACTTACGTGGTCTGGCTTCCCGGCCGCACCGACGTGCTCGTGATCGATCCGGGCCTGGAGCCCGACTTGATTCTCGATTTCTTGAACCAGCACGGCTTGCGTCCCGCCGCGCTGCTCAACACCCATGGCCATGCCGACCACATCGGCGGCAACACCGCCCTCAAGGGGGCCTTTCCCAAGGCGCCGCTGCTCATCGGCGCCGCGGAAAAAGATTTGCTCTCCGATCCGCAAGCCAACCTCAGTGCCCCGTTTGGCTTGCCGATCGTCAGTCCCGAGGCCGACCGACTGGTGCGCGAAGGCGACGTGATCGAGGCGGCGGGCATGCGGCTGGAGGTGCTGGAAATCCCCGGCCATTCGCCGGGCCACGTGGTGTTTCTGTATCGCCATCGGCCGGTCATCGTTTTCGGCGGCGATGTGTTATTCCGCGGCAGCATCGGCCGCACCGATTTCCCCGGCGGCGACGGCCCGCTTCTTCTGCAAGGTATTCGCACCAAGCTCTTCGGGCTGCCGCCGGACACCCTGGTATATCCCGGCCACGGACCGGTCACCACGGTCGGACAGGAAAAGCGAACCAACCCGTATGCCGGCGACAATGCGGTTTGGTAAAGCGAACGGAATGTGGATTGCCGAGGCCAACCCTGGCCGCCGCGGTTATACTTTTTCCTTGTTGGCCTACTCAAACTGACTTGGTCCGTTTTTTTTTGTTTATTGTCAATTCCTTATTTTCCCACAACAATCATAGTCGAACCCTTCACCAAGGGTTTCCTATTAAACTTTGATTGCCGGAGGATCGGCCATGCGAGCTAGCGAGCAAGAGAAAACCAAGGGCCCCGAGCGCCCCACCGTGGAAGAACTGTTCCAGCGCTGGAAGGAACTTTATCGCCAGGGGCAAAGCGTCACCCCGGAGGACCTGTGCCGCGATTGCCCGGAACTGCTGGAGGGACTGAAACGCCGGCTCTTTCTCGAAGTCTTGACAGGTTCCCTGGCCGAAACACGGCTATCTTCCGCCGCCGATCCTTTCGCGACCGAGACCGGCGAAAAAATACCTGCCGCTCCCCAGCCCCTGCTCGTGCCGGGCTACGAAATCCTCGGCAAGCTGGGCGAAGGGGGGATGGGCGTGGTCTTTCGCGCCCGGCATCTGGCCCTCCAGCGCGAAGTCGCCCTGAAAATGATTGTCGGCTTCGCCGGGCAGGACCACCTCGAGCGTTTCCGCCGCGAGGCGGCGGCCATCGCCAAGCTGCAGCACCCCCATATCGTGCAAATCTTCGACATCAACGAGGCGGAGGGGAGCCCTTTTTTTGCCATGGAACTGGTGGCGGGGGGCAGCCTGGCGCAGAAGATTCAGGGCCGGCCGCAGCCGCCGCGCCAGGCCGCCGCCCTGGTCGAGACGCTGGCCCGGGCCATGCACGCCGTGCATCAGAAAGGCATCATCCACCGGGACCTGAAACCCGGCAACATCCTGTTGACCGCCGATGGCCAACCCAAGATTGCCGACTTCGGTCTGGCCAAACAAGCCGAAGGAGAAAGAAAAACCGAGACCGGCATGGTCATGGGCACTTTCGAATACATGGCGCCGGAACAGGCCCGTGGCCAGTCCGCCCAGGCCACGCCGGCCACCGACGTCTATGCTCTCGGGGCCATTCTATACGAGCTGCTTACCGGCCAACCGCCGGTCATCCGGACGACGGATTTCGAAACCTTGCTGCAGGTGATTGATAAGGATCCGGTTCCTCCCCGGCGGCTGAACCCGCAGACCCCGCTCGATCTGGAAACGATCTGCTTGAAATGTTTGCGTAAGGAGCCGGCCCAGCGCTATGGCAGCGCGGAAGGTCTGGCCGAGGATCTGCGTCGCTTCCAGGCCGGCGAACCGATCCGCGCCCGGCCGATCGGCCGGGCCGAACGGGCGATCAAGTGGGTGCGACGAAATCCCGTGGTGGCCGCCTTGCTGGCGGCGGTGCTGCTGTCGCTTGGTGGTGGAACGGTCGGCATCTATTTGAAGTATCGCGATGCGGTGTATCAGGAGGGGGTTGCCAAACATCAGGAAGGCGTGGCCAAATTTCAGGAGGGGGAGGCCACCAAGAAGGCCAAGGAGGCTCTGGACGCCCTGGCCGATCGCGCGAAGGCCTTGATCAAGGAAAAGGAGGAACGCAAACGGGCCGATGCTCGCGAGAAAGAAGCCAAACGCTTACTCAGCGAGCGCGACAAGGCTTTGCTCAAGGAAACCCAGGAACGTAAGCGGGCCGATGAACGAGAAAAAGAAGCCAAACGCTTGCTCGCCAACAGCTTGATCCTGCTGGCCCAGGCGGCCTGGGACGATTTCGACGCCCCGCTCGCTCACGAACGGCTCAAGGCCATTGCCCCGGAATTTCGCAAATGGGATTGGTTTTATTTGAAACGGCACTACGACGGTGGAATATTCACCCTTGATTGCGGGCGTAGCGCCATGGGCGTGGCCAGCGTGGCCTTCAGCCCCGACGGCACCCGCCTGGCCACCGGCCACTGGGATGGTTCCGCCAAGGTCTGGGACGCGCGGACCGGCCAGATCCTGCTCGAGATCAAGGGGCTTGGAGGGGGTATTCAAAGTGTGGCCTTCAGCCACGACAGCGCCCGCCTGGCCACCGCCAGTAGGAATAACACGGCAAGGGTTTGGGACGCGCGGACCGGCCAGTCGCTGGTGGAATTCAAGGGCCATACCGGCTTTGTCACCAGTGTGGCCTTCAGCCCCGATGGTGCCCATTTGGCCACCGGCAGTGATGACAAGACGGCGAAGGTGTGGGATGCGCGAACCGGCCAGCTCTTACTGGAAATCAAGGCGCAGCAACGGATTTACAGCGTGGCCTTCAGCCCAGACGGCGCCCGCCTGGCCACCGGAATGGCGAAGGTCTGGGACGCGCGGACCGGCCAACCCGTGCTGGAACTCCAGGGGGTTCCGGGGCCCGCTCATAGCGTGGCCTTCAGCCCCGATGGCACCCGCCTGGCCACCGGCAATGACTACGGGACGGCGAAGGTGTGGGATGCCCTGACCGGCCAGCCTCTGTTTTCCCTCAAGGGGCATGCTGGCCTTGAGGTCAGCGTGGCTTTCAGCCCCGACGGCGCCCGCCTGGCCACCGCCAGTAACGACGGGACGGCAAAGGTGTGGGACGCGCGGACCGGCCCCCTGGGCCGGCAGTTCGGCGCCGCCGACAAGCCCCTGCTCGAACTCGAGGGGCACACCGGCCCCGTCCGCAGCGTGGCCTTCAGCCCCGACGGCGCTCGCCTGGTCACCGGCAGTAGCGACGGGACGGCGAAGGTGTGGGACGCGCGGACCGGCCGGCCCTTGCTCGAACTCCGGGTGAATCTCACCATGGTTCAAGGCGTGGCCTTCAGCCCCGATGGCCGCCGCCTGGCCATCAGCAGTAACAACAAGACCGCGAAGGTTTGGGACGCGTGGACGGGCCAGCCTGTGCTCGAGCTCCAGGGAAATACCAACGGTATTTCCGGCGCGGCCTTCAGTCCCGACGGCCGCCGCTTAGTCAGCGGCAGTAACGACAAGACCGCGAAGGTTTGGGACGCGCGTACAGGCCAACCCCTGCTCGAACTCAAGGGGCATACTAACAGCGTCAGCAGCGTGGCTTTCAGTTTCGACGGTACCCGCCTGGCCACCGGCGGTCTCGACCAGACGGCAAATGTGTGGGACGGGCAAACCGGCCAACTCCTGCGCCAACTGAAGGGCCATGCGGGCTTTGTCAACAGCGTCGCCTTCAGCCCCGACGGCGCCCGCCTGGCCACCGCCAGTCACGATGGGACGGCCAAAGTGTGGGACCCGCGCACCGGCAAGCTCCTGCTCGACCTCAAGGGACATACCCACTGGGTTAGCAGCGTGGCCTTCAGCCCAGACGGCGCCCACCTGGTCACCGGCAGTTGGGACAAGACGGGCAGGGTGTGGGATGCTCGGACCGGTCAGACTGTTCTGGAACTCAAAGGGCACCTCGCCGCTGTCTACACCGTGGCCTTCAGCCCCGACGGTGCCCGCCTGGTCACGGGAAGCAAAACAGCGAAGGTGTGGGATGCTCGGACGGGCCAGCCACTGCTCGAACTCGAGTCGCCGGGCACCGTGATGACCGTGGCTTTCAGCCCCGACGGCAGCCGCTTGGTCACCGGCAGTTTCGACGGAACGGCAAAAGTGTGGGACGCGCGGCCCAGCCAACTGGATGCCGAGGAACGGACCTACCGCCTGTGGGCCACCCGCCCCGATCCCGCCTGGCATGCCGCCGAAGCCGACCGTTTCATCAAAGCCGGCGACCTGTTCGCCGCCGTCTTCCACCTCGGCCGGCTGGCGGCGCTGGAACCGCAGCGGCGCGAGCCCCATCTGGCCCGCCGTGGCCGGCTCCTGAGCGATGCCTTCCAAAAAAAACCCGCCGACACGTTTGCCCTGGGCCTGTTGGCCAGGGCCGCCGTCACCGATGCAAAAGCCGTCTTTAACCGCAAGGCCCTGCTTGCCGACTTCAAGAAGATTCACCAGCCCAAGAACCCTTTGCACCTGCGCATCCTCGGCGGCCTGCTCTGGCGCGACGGCCAAACCGTTGCGGCGCTTGGGCCCCTGGAAACCGCCATCGCTCTGCGCCGTGGTGATCTGCCGCCGGTCGAGGAGCTCTTGCTCGCTCTGGCGCATCTCGACCTGAAAAAACCAGACCAGGCGCGACGCTGGCTGGCCAAGGCGACCGCTTGGCTCGACCGCTATCGCGGACCGCTGCGCCTGGCCGGTTGCCTGGCGGCGACCTCGGGGGGCATTCTTCCTGGCTTCGCCCTGCTAAACCAGGATTCCGCCGATCCACGTTTCAATCCTTTTCAGTGGGAGACATGGCACGAAGTGCAGGTCCTGCGCCGCGAGGCAGTGAAAAAGAGTCAGCAGGCTCGACCGTAAAGGAAAGGGCGGCAAAGTTTCCCCCGGCCGGTCTGCCTAGTTTTCCAGGTTCTCCCGGGTCCTGGTAATCTTTACAACGACCTGAAAAGGGGGCGGCCGGCACAATCCGGCCATTTTTCCTGATCCCCAACTCCGTCCTCATGACCTTAGCGCGGTGGTCGGGCAAATTTCCGGCCGAGGCCAACCCTGGCCGCCGCTGTTAACACCCAGCCCTCTACAGGGGGTGGTCAAGGATCGGGGGGCGACTCGGTTGACCTTTGCAGGCGCTCCAGCAACGCGCGATTGATTCTCCCCCGTACCGTTCGGCGATCGACTTGGAGCCGTTGGGCGGTGTCACTAAAGCTTCCGGTCTGGGCGTAAATCAAGGTGCAGTATTCGCTGACAAGCTCGTCCAGGGTCAGCTCGAGCTGCCTGACCTTGGCGGTGAACTCGTCCACCGGCAGGGCGGCGCCCTCCTGGAGCGGATGGTATTCTTTCCGCACCAGGATATTGCGAATGCATTGTTCCAGCTCGCGAAAATTCCCAGGCCATGGGTATTTCATGCCAAGATGTTCATCGATCCAAGCGACGACTTCCTTTGTCAGCGTTTCCCCGGCCGGCCCGTAGAGCCGGTGAGCGATAAAACCGACGAGGTGGGAAAGCTCGTTCGGATCATCGCTGAGTTGCTCGTGCAAGGAGGGGGTGCGGATAATGTCCGAGCAGAGGCGATAGTAGAAATCGCGGCGGAAGCGGCCCTGGCGCACTTCCAGGTTGAGGTCGCGATTGGTGGCGGCCATCACTTTGCCTTCGAAGCGGCGCTGGTCCGTTTCGCCCACGCGCTGAAAGGTGCGGTTTTGCAGGACGCGCAAGAGCTTGACCTGGTTGGCCGGGGAGAGTTCGCCGATCTCGTCGAGAAAAACGGAATGGGAGCGTCCGCAAATCTCCAGCCAACCGGCCCGGTCCTGTAAGGCCCCGGTAAAAGCGCCTTTGCAGTGTCCAAAAAGCTCCGATTCAATCAATTCGGGCGGCAGGGCCGAGAGATTGACCGGGTGAAAAGCGCCGCCGGCGTTTTCCTCGAATCGTTCGGTCCGCGGGTCGAAGGGGATGTAGCGCGATAGGCCGATCGCTTCCGCCACCAGGTCCTTGCCGGTGCCCGACGGGCCGGTGATCAGCGTCGTAATATCCTGCATGGTGTCGTACAGGAGATGGCGGAAATAACGGCGCAAATCATGGGTAAAGATCGACTGCCA
>CAZFGM010000406.1:0-6929 GCA_964518515.1 uncultured Alcaligenaceae bacterium
CATAGCTGGCCGAGCTGGCGGCGACCTCGCCGATCAACTCGGGACCACCTACTAGGTAACCGTCCGAACCGCTGCGGGTTTGGCCACCATATTCCGGCAAAATGCGCAAGAACGCATCCGGCTGGGGCATGTTAAGACCCAGTTCCAATCGGAGGGTGGTATTGTCGCACCCCACCACGCCGGAAGTATACGCGCAGAAGAAACCCAACCAGCCAATCAAATCAAAGTGAGGTCCGCCGTGGCCTTTATGCGAAACCGGAGAGGGCAAATAAACCACTCCATCAATCAACTCGGCTTTCTTGACTTCCGGCATAGCCTGGTAACGGCGCAAAAATTCCGCGACCGACAAATGATCGCCGGGTTGCAAAGGCGGAATTCGAGGAATGGTTTGGGCCGACATGGAAAATACCTTTTTAGTTTCCAATATCTTTGGCCACAGCTTACCGCTTGTTCACCATCTCATCCAGGTTCAGCAGGTGCAGCACCTCGTTCGCCGTCTTCAACCTCGACCGCAGCACCCAAAGACTCGAAGAAACTACGCAGGCACTCGGCGGCAAAGCGGTCAGTCGCTCCGGGCAGCAGCAGCCTGATACACTCCCGATTCTTCAATCAGGCGCTTGACCTCGCCGCGGCTCCGGCCGGTTAATCGCACCAGGCGGCGCTCCAGGTCGCGAGGGTGATAACCCGCGAATCCAGTCCAGGCCATCTCTTCGTTCCAGGTGGTGATGCGAATGCTGACCACCAACGACCTCCGAGCCACCGATCTTTTGATTCGGCGACGACCGCTCCACCTATCGAGGCGCTTTGAACTTTCCGGGCACAGAACTAGAAAGAGGGCGTGCCCGCTGTTTTTCCTCATGGGGCCTCGGGTTCAACTCCCATTTCCCGCAACTTGGCGGCCAGGCGTTCCGCGCGTTGTTTTTGTTCCGCACCGGTCAAAATCAAGTGCCCGTCTTCCAGGCACCACCGTAACCAATCGGTCTCACAGCCCTCGTAGGTCCCGCGCCATAGGGTCAGCCCCAGGCCAACCGGCGCGAAGAAGGGCCGGTCCATGGGTTGGTATTTCTGGTCGCGCAGGGAATAACAATGCAGCCGCCCCCTCTTCAGGAGGTTTTGCGGGTCCCAAACCACATAATAGGGAATGGCGATGCGTGCGAAAGTTTCCAGCTTGCTCCCCAGCTCCTCGCCTTCCAGGTTGGAAACCACCTCGATAGCCACCTCCGGCGCTTTGCCGAATTCCCAAAGGAAATAGGCCCGGTGTTTTTCCCACCAATCACTGGGAACCTCGACATCGAGGCTCAAAAAGGCGTCTGGAACCACGGGCGGTTGCCGGACAGCGAAAAAAAGCCCTACGTTCGCGGCCGCCAGAAACGTCCGACGGTTGCCCGGCCCGGCCCACGAAGCGTACAGCGGTTCGGTGAGCAAGCGCTGTTGCTTTTCCGAAAAAAAATTGTCCACGGCAGTATCATCCTCCGTCACCAGCCGAGAAACATCAGGAAGGGCTCCAGGCGGCACGATTACCGAGGCAGGCAAAGGGGGCGTCAACGGCATAGACATAAACAGGTCCTCCGGTTTTCTTTTTCAATCCTAAAACCAAAAATAACTTTTACTTGGCGAGGAATCGCCTCCCCCGGAGCGATATCATCACCGCGAGCGGGAAAGTTTGATACCATTTAGCCGGCGAACTTGCTCGCCGTGGACTGGATTCTGCCCGCGGCGAGCGAGCTCGCCGGCTAAATGAAATGTCTCAATTCCCACCGCGTGAAGTATATCAGCGCTTGTTCACCATCTCATCCAGGTTCAGCAGCACGTTGCCGACCACGGTCCACGCCGCCAGCTCGACCGCATCCATGCTGGCCGGCAAGGGACCGAGCGGCTGGGTGGCCATTTGCAGAGCATCCTTCGGCGTCTTGGCAAATTCCGCGCGCGCCTTCTGGTACAGGTCCACCAGTTTGGCCAGCTCGATGTCGCGCGGCGGGCGCGTCAGGCATAAGCGAAAACCATAGCTCGCGCGGGCTTCGACAGTCGCGCCGCCTTCCTTGACCATACGGCGGGCCAGGGCCTGGGCGGCCTCGACGAAGCACGGATCGTTCAGCGTCACCAGGGCCTGCAATGGCGTGTTGGTGCGCGGACGGTTGACGGCGCACACGGTGCGGTTTGGGGCGTCGAAGGTGACCATGGACGGATACGGGGTGGTGCGCCGCCAGTACGTGTACAAGCCGCGGCGGTATTTATCTTCGCCGGTGCTGGCCGTCCAGTCGGTGCCGGGGCCGAAGGCGGCGCTGAGGCCGGACTTGGGCTGCGGCGGCCGTACCGACGGGCCGAACATCTTCGGGCTTAACAGGCCGCTGACGAACAAGGCCTGGTCGCGAATGGATTCCGCCGAGCTGCGGAAGCGCGGGCCGCGGGCGAACAGGCGATTGTTGGGATCGCGCTCGAACTGAGCCGGGGTGATTTTCGCTGATTGCCGATAGGCGGCCGACGTCACCAGTACCTTGAGGAGTTTCTTGACGTCCCATTTCATGGAGTCCTGGAATTCGGCCGCCAGCCAGTCGAGCAGTTCGGGATGATTGGGCCAGGAACTGCGGAGACCGAAATCTTCCGGGGTTTCCACCAGGCCGACCCCGAAAATGTGCTCCCAGTAGCGATTGACGGTGACCCGGCTGGTCAGGGGATTGCGCGGATCGACCAGCCATTTGGCCAGTGCGAGCCGGTTGGCCGGTACTCCATCGGGCAAGGGGTGAAACAGGGCGGGTATGCCGGGCTTGACTTCCTTGCCGAGGTTGAGGAAGTCGCCGCGAATGTGCATCTTGGTCAGGCGTTTCTTGCCGTCGGGGAGTTCCTTCATGACCGGCGTGGGCACCGGCTGCACCTGGGCGAGCTCGGCCTTGACCGCCTGGATTGTTTGATTCACGTCCTTGATTTCCGGCAGCGTGGCGCGGAAAAAGCCGGCCAGCTCTTCCTTCTGCTTGGGATTGCGCTTGGCGGGGGCCTGGCTCAGGATGGCCTTGATGTTGGCTGGCAGCTTGTCGCGGTTGACCTCTTTTTCCCATTTCTGCTGGGCGGCGTCGAGGTTGGGCGCCTGCTTGGCCAGTTGTTTCTGGAGAGTGGCCAGCTCCGCTTCCAGGGCCGTCTTCTTCTTGGCCTGCTGGGGCGAAATGTACAGGTAATTCGGGCTGTTGTCTCCCTTGTCGGAATCTTCGGTCTGGTTGAATAGGGCGAACACCTGGAAGTATTCTTCCTGGCTGACCGGATCGTACTTATGGCTATGGCACTGGGCGCAGGCGATGGTCAGGCCCATCCATACCTGGAAGGTGGTGTTGACGCGGTCCACCACGGCGATGTTGCGGAATTCCTCGTCGTTGGTGCCGCCCTCGGTGTTGGTCAACGTGTTGCGGTGGAAGGCGGTGGCGACGATCTGGTCCGGCGTCGGGTTGGCCAGCATGTCCCCGGCAATCTGCTCGATGGTGAATTGGTCGAACGGCAGGTTGGCGTTGATGGCCTGGATGACCCAGTCGCGGAATTTCCAGATGGTCCGCGGCTGATCTTCGGCGTAGCCGTTCGAGTCGGCGTAGCGCGCCAGGTCGAGCCAAACCTGGGCCCAGCGCTCGCCATAAGCCGGCAGCTGGAAAACTTCATCCACGTATTTTTCGTAAGCGTCGGGACGCTTGTCGTTGATGAAGTGATCGACCATGGCCAGGGTCGGGGGCAGGCCGGTCAGGTCGAGAGCCACGCGCCGGGCGAGCGTGTGGCGATCCGCCTCGGGTGAGGGCGACAATCCTTCTCTTTCCAGCCGGGCCAGGACAAACTGGTCCACGGGGTTACGCGCCCAACCCTGCTTTTTCAGCACGGGCTCCTTGGGTCGTTTGGGGGAGACAAAGGCCCAGTGCTGCTGATATTCGCCCCCTTCCGCGATCCAGCGTTTGAGAAGGTTTTTATCCCCTTCCTTGAGTTCCTTGTGGGTGCTCTTGGGCGGCATGCGATAGCGTTCCTCGGCGGCGAAGATGCGCGCGACCAGCTCGCTTTCCTTGATATTGCCCGGCACAATGGCGTAAGCGCCGCTCTTGGTCGGCTTGCGGGCCGCCTCGGCCAGGTCCAGGCGCAGCCCCGCCTTGCGCGCCTTGTCGTCCGGCCCATGGCATTGAAAGCAGTTGGCCGACAGAATCGGCAGAATCTGACGGGCATACTGCACCTTGCCCGCCGGCGCCGGTTTGGCCGGCCTTTCCTGCGCGCTGGCTCCCTGGCCCAGGCCAAGGACCAAAATGATTCCACACGGAAGCAAAAGGTTGCGTTTCATGATAAGAACCTGTTCAAGGACGGCGGGAGGAAACTCTATTGCGTTAGCTCCAGTATAAAAAAGCAGGTGGGGTCAACGCAAAGGTTTTGTTGAAAAGAAACAGGTGAGGCGTAGTGTAGTCATCACGCTCCGCGTGATGAAACACCATCACGCGGAGCGTGATGACTACACAAAGCGGCCGGGCAAGGGGCGGGCGTCGCGACCCGGCGACTTACGTTACGGCTCGCGGGGACCACCCGGCGACTTGCGTCGCTCGGCTCGCCTGTGCTAGCCTCAATTGCAACTGAAATCCGGCGGAAATTTGCGATCCTTGCCGAGAACAGCTTGGGGCGGCTCGTTCGTTTCCAGGTGATGGATCAAGTGGCGGGCGCGTTTTTCGGCGTCGGCCTCCTCCAGCAGTTCTTGCTTGAAGCCGGCGTCCAGCGGCAGGGCAAAGGCCAGGATATCGCACAGGGCGCCGAGGGCCAAGTCGCCGCGCCAGAGCTTGCGAAACTGGGCCAGGACCGCGTCCTGGCCAGGGAACCAGGCCGATATCCGGCGGATCAATTGTTTCCGCAGGGCCCGCCCGGCGGACGGATCGTCCAGGCCGATGTCCGCGATCAGCTCGACGCGGGCCAGGCGATATAACTTGCTGGTGGGTAATTCGTGGTCGATGCGAATGCGGCTGACGCCGCGCAAGAGAAGATGATACCGGCCGTCGGGCAAAAGTTGCTCGGCGACGATCTTGCCCAGGCAGGCTACCGGATAGAGCGGCGGGCTGCAGGCGTAATCGGCCTCCCAGCCCGGTTTCAACAGGGCCATGGCCAGCAGGCGATCGTCGGCCAGGGCGTCAGCGGTCATTTGCCGGTAGCGCGGCTCGAAGATGTGCAGCGGCTGAATCACTTGCGGAAACAACACCAGGTTCGGCAACGGAAAGAGCCGCGCCGTGCCGGAAAAATGTTCCAAAGGAGAGGAGGCCGCGCTCATGGGGTATCGGCATCGGGCTTAACAAACGCCGCCGGGTCGGGCCAAGCCGTGGGCGGCGGGTCGAGGGTGAGGGTCGGCAACAAGTCCTCGTCCGGTTCGATACGGCGCCCTTGCGTGTTGGCGGGGTTGGCCAACAGCTCGGCGAAACAAGCTTCCATCTGCCGCCAGAAGGCCGCGTTATCCAGGCCGAGAAAATGGTCGCCGTAGCGCCGCAGGTAATCGCGGCTGGAGTGAAATAACTTGACAGCGCCCCGGAGATTGCCGTTGCAGAAGTGGCACAAGCCAACCGCCGCTTGAATCAAGCCCTGAAAAAATTGTTTCTCGGGCCCGGCGGTCTCCATCCACAAATCTTCCCAGACCTCGTGCGCCTCAAAATAATCTCCCCGGTTGAAGAGCACAAGGCCCGCCAGGTAGCGCGGGTCGTAGGTGTCCATGAGAGTATTGTATTCAACGATCCGCGCGAAAGCTAAAATGACTGGCGCCCTTTGTAGGACGGGCTTCCTAGCCCGTCCGCGCGGCCAGGACGGCCAGGGAAGGCCGTCCTACGGAAGCGGAGTCCAAGAGAATATGGTAGGGACCAGGTGGCAACCGAGCCCAGGGGTTACGGCCAGTAGGGCGTCGGGAAACCCGGGTAGCCGTAGGGGACGCCATAGCCGTTTTGCTGGTAGTACAAGGCCTGGTTCAGCATTGCCTGGCGCAGAAGCATTTCCTGCTGGGCAAGCCAGAACTGCTGGGCCTGCCACGCTTGCTGGGTTTGCTGCGCGTAAATCTGTTGCCAGGCGAGCGGCTGTTGAACATACGGCACGGTCCGGAACGCGAATGACCCGGGCGGAATTACCGTGGGGCCAGGCCCATTGATGATCGGCGGCCGACTTATTTTCCGAAACTGTGCCGGACAGTCAGCCGCCGCCAGCAATACCCCAAAGCCGGCCAGCAAGAAGCACAGATTGCGTCGCATGGTAGCCCCCGTACGCTAAAGGACAGGAATGGGAAAAAGAGTCTTCTGGTACCAAAGAACGCGGCCGGCGAAATTACTTGCGCAAACCACAAAAGGGGAAACCAGAAAGCAACCGACACGGCCGCACCAGGCCAGACATAGAGGATCTCCGGATAGACCCGCGATGCTTTTTTCGGCATCGAGGATACAATTGCGACAATACCAGGAGGTGCGCTTCCGGGCAAGCCTTCTGCCGGCTTGGCGTTTCGCGCTCGCTTCTCTCCGGGAAGAATTGAGTTCTTTGCCGGAATTCCGCAAACGCGAATCCTACTATTTCTGGTTCGGCGGCTTTGATTTTCGCGCTTTACTGCCCCTCCAAACTGAGGGAGGAGGCGGGTGCAACTGACCGAAACCCTTTTCGAGCTTTATATTATATGGTCCTTCATTGCAAATTTTGTGGAAAGCGCATGTCCCTCTCCAACAGCGGCTCCCACGTCGATTACGATGTACGCACAGGACAACGAATCGAACGACGCTATGAGAGATGGCATTGTCCAGATTTGTGTGGCAGTTGTTGGAGTCTCAACGTTTATTATCACCCTGACGGAACAGTAAGGGTCGTGATCGATAGTAACGGCAATGTAGTCTAAGCTGCGCTCGTTGCAGCTGTCTGTGAGGGTGTAGTCGCTCCAGCATCGTAAATTAAGCCGCGAAACGCTGGAAACCATG
>CAZFGM010000407.1:0-6915 GCA_964518515.1 uncultured Alcaligenaceae bacterium
ATAGACACCGACGGCCTGGGATTCGGCCTCATGCAGAACCAGTCCGAAACGCAAGATAAAAAGCTCGCGCGGCGAGGGAGCGCACGCGAAAACCAGACCGATACTTGCCGCCGGCACGAGAACGAGCCCCAGGGCGGCCAGCAGGCGGCGGGGGCCGCGGGTGTAGCGGACGAAATGCAAAGGCACGGCGACGGCCAGGCCGGCGAGGCCGCCGCCGAAATGCCCCGCGGCGCTGATGTTAGGCACGCTAAAGGTAATAAACAGGTTGAGAAGCAGCACCAGGCCGAGCTGGCGATACCAGGACGAGACCAGCTCGGGGGGGAGATGGCGGCGATTGAGAAAAATCCAAGCCCCGAAGGAACCCAACAAGCCCCACAAGGCGCCCGAGGCGCCCGCGCCGATGCCGACGGCTGGCAGAAACACAACCATGGCGCAGCTGCCGCCGAGGCCGGCCAGCAAATACAGCAGCAGGTAGCCGGCGGCGCCCCACAGGCTCTCCAGCAGAGGACCCACGGCATACAGCGAGTACATGTTGACGCCCAGGTGCAGGATGCCGATATGGACAAAACAGCACGTGAGCAGCCGCCACCATTGGTTGTCGCCATAGATATCGACCTTGCGGACCGCCCCGGTATCTTGAAGGATAGCGATGGCCTTTTCCCCATTGCCCATGACAAATTGGTTGAGGGGGACCTGGTTCCACTGGGCCACGACCAGGCCGGCGACAAACACCGCCAAATTGACAACCAGCAAGGCGAGGGTGACTCGCGGCTTGCCCGGATCGAGCAGGGCCTGGCGCACGGCCTCGCCGCGTTCCCAGGCCGTTGGCCCCGCGGCGCCGGCCGGTTTAAAAGCCGGAGGAGCGGCCTTTGGCGATACTCCCTGAAAGCGGAGCCGCTCGAGCAAGCGCGGCGAAGCCGCCACCTGCGCACCCTCCGGCGTCACGGTGTAGCCTTGCCCTTTGCCTGGCACCCAATCAGTCAAACACACCAAGCCGCCCAGGCGGAGCTGATCGAGGACCGGATCGAGAAGGTCGCGCGGCACGCCAAGGGCCTGGGTGAACGCAGACGGATACAACGGCTGCGGCGCCATCGCCGCGCATTCGCGCAGCACTCTCTCCAACAGATCATGGGCGGAATTGGCCATGGGCCTCCTGGATCGGCACTAAGAGGCTGTCCGAAAAGGGGACAGGACCCTAAAGATTTACGGCACAATTGGAGGGGTCCTGTCCCCTTTTCGGACAGCCTCTAGGTTCTCAGGTTTCTATAACGCGGCCAAGCCGAAACCCAAGGACAACGGATTGTTTTGGTTCAGCCTGAACTGAATAAACGCCTTCGTCCCATTAGCGGGTAAAGGATCTGGACACATGATCTCCGTTACTCTTCGGGAATCAGTGTAGCGAATTTCGCGGCGACGCCTACGGGAATGTTGGCGGGGACGCTCTTGGTCGGCACCGGCCGGCCGAGCTAACCCCATCGCCGAAGGCGAACTCGTGCGCAGCTTCTACAAACCCTACCGCGTGGGTCAAGTGAGGTGGGTGGGCAATGGCATGGCGAGGATCGAGTCGGTTTTGGTCACGTGCAAATCGAAGTTTGGTCGAATGAACACCGAAAACGCCGTGTTCTCAGAAAGGTGCAAGCCTGCGGGCGACGGCGTGAGAGCATGACCGGTTCCCTAACTTTACATCAACCTTGACGTGATCAGCGAACTCCGCCGCCTTCTTGGCGATGGAGTGCCGCTTCGGCATGTTCGGCTTCCTGGACGAAGTTAGTTACTTCCTTGGTACCGGAATGGCGCCCGGAGTTCAAGGACCTTCTGTTTAACTCACCAGCAACGAATTGCGGGCAAACACCGGCAATTGTTTTTCCAGAGCCTCGGCCAATAGTTCCTGAACCTGCCCTTGGTCCTGCACCGGCTGGCCGTCTTTTTCAACCGTCAGGTCTCCCGCCGCCACCTGCTCGGCCAGAACGACCCGCAGGTCGGCCCGATCGCGCTGGCCGTCCAGGTGGCGCAGCACCTGGCGCTCGAATTCCCCCAGGAACACCGTTTCGTGCCGCAGGTTGGTCACTCTTGGTCGGGTTTCCGCTTGCCGCCGGGCCAGGAGACTCGCCCGCGGCCGTTCGCTGACCTTGACGGAAAAACGGACAGGGTGCAAAGACAACTCGGCCAGGCTGGTCGAGGCTGACGCGTAAAACGTCAGGAGCGCCTGCCCCAGGGCCTGGACATCCGCGTCGCGGCTGGACCGATCGTCCGCCCCTTCCGCCCGGACCCGCCGCCGCGCTTCGTCCACCACCTGGCCAAACGGCGTCGCCTCGGGCCAGCGCTCGGACAAAAACACCATGGCCGCTTTGATGAGCGGCTCCTTCAAAGTCAAGGTAATGCCGTCCGGCGTCTCGAACTTCATTTCCTCCGCCCCGATAACAGCGAGGGCGGGTTGAATCACCGCCACCTCGGCATGGCCATCCCGTTCCGCGCGGTTCTCCCCCCGTTCGGCGCGGGTCTCCGACCCCGCCGAAACCCCCGACCGCAGGTCTCCCCGAACCGCCCCCCGTTCGGCGCGGGACTCCGACCCCGCCGAAACCACCGACCGCAGGTCTCCCTGGCCCTGGGAGGCCCCATCCGCCGGCGCCCGCGCCGGCTTGGCCGGCGACGCCACGTGAAACGCCGCCAACTGCTCGCCGCGCAATGCGTAGTTGGCCTGCACATTCTTGTGGCACAACAGCGTTTGCCGGAACATGCGGTTGCGCAGAAAATCCATGTACTGTTCCAGGTGAATCAAATCGTAGGACAGCATGTGCAGCACGTTGGAAACCTCGGCCGGGAAGTTGCCCGGCACCATCACGCGCAGATCGACCTCGGCCAGGTACTTCAGCCCGCGCGCCGCCGCACGCTCGGCGAACTGGAAAAAGTAAATCGGCTCGTTGACGTCTTCCAGGTGCTCGTGAAACAAATACGAATCCGAGCTGCGGCGAAACCCTTCCACTTCGCCCGTCAACAGCCGGCTATACGGGCTGTCCTCGGGGGTAACCGACTTGACCAGAAAATCGAGCAGGTTGCGGGCCTGCTTGACCCGCATTGCCGGCTCGATGAACTGCTTGGCGTGATATTTCAGCATGTCGCGGATCATGCCGCGCATGTGCCAGCCCGGATACGTGTTGTAGCTGACGTACGCCACGCCGTTGGCCGCCAGGTTGTCCTTGCAAATATTCAGAATCTTGTCCTGCACGTGGTCCGGCACCCACGAATAAACCCCGTGGCAAATGATGTAATCGAACTTGCCCAGGGCCGGCTCCACGTCCAGGATGCTCTGCTGCTTGAGCTGAATATTTGTCAGCCCGAGCGCCCCGACCATCTCCAGCCCTTCGTCCACTTGCACCTTGGACAGATCGACGCCGATGAAAGTGCTTTCCGGCAGGCCCAAGGCCATGGGGATAAGGTTGCCGCCGGCGGCGCAGCCCAGCTCCAGCACCCGGCAGCGGTTGATGGCAGTGGGCCGCAAGCCCAACAAGGTCGCGATGGTCGCCAGCCGATCCGGGTGCGTTTGTGGAAAAGGATGGGACTCGTACGGGACCAAATCATAACTGGTGGGAGCAAGGTTGGCTGACATGGGTGTTTCCTTGAATGGGATCAAGGGATGCTTAACGGCATTCGTTGAAAGTCAATTTTACCCGTCGCAAAAATTTTTTCCTCTTTTTTCTGGACTTTTCCGAAATCGGTGGTTAGCCTGCATGGGGTTGCAGCTGATTCCTTGCGAGGGGAATTGCCATGTCGCCTCCTCGTTGGAAATTAATTTTGGTTATTCTTAGTTTGGTTTTGGGGGGGGGAAACCTCGTTGACGGGGAAAACTTTGCGTTGGTCAGGACCGGTTTTTCCCAGGAAGTTCAAAAGGGACCGGAAAACAAGCTTGATTGCTATGGCGATCCCCTGCCGCCGGGCGCCATTGCCCGCGTCGGCACCATACGGTTCCGACATCACGATATGATTCGTTCTCTATCCTACTCGTCGAACTCTAAACTCCTGGCTTCGGGCAGCATGGACGGGACGGCGCGAATTTGGGAGGCCGCAACCGGTAAGCTCATCCGTCAGCTTGGCGCTCCTTTGGCACCATCGCCAGAACCGCCAGAAATGAACTGCGTTGCCTTCTCCTCGGACGGCAAGACCATCGCCACAGGAGGATGGTCCGGCGTAGTTCGTTTTTGGGACGTTGAGACTGGCAAGGAGATCGTCCGGCTACGCAAAGATCTTCATTCAGGCATCCAGACTTTGCGCTGGTGCAGTGACAAGGGAATTGCCGCGGCGGGGGGCGGCAGATATGGGATTCACGTCTGGGGGGAACAGGTCCTAAACACCAAGGGCGAGGGTCAAACTCTGACCATTTCCGGGGACGCGACGCGAATTGCCTTCGCGCGCGACCAAGACGATATCGTTGTCTGGGACCTCACGAACAACAAACCTGTGGTAACCATTGAGCGCGACCCCGACAAAGACGACAAACATCGTCCTCCGGGACTCGCCCTGTCTGCCGATGGCAAAACGTTGGCCGCGCTGCGTTGGCGTGGGATTGTGTTGTATGACGCCGCTACCGGCAAGGAAATTCGCAGACTGGCAAACGGAGCCTATTGTGTCGCATTTTCTCCGGACGGCAAGTCCCTGGCCGGTGGATATCCCGATATTACATTGTGGGAAGTAGCCACGGGGAAGGAACTCAGGACCTTTTCCGTCCCCGACGGTTCGGTGCGCTGGCTCGTCTTCGCGCCCGACGGCAAAAGCCTAGCATGGTCCAGCGGCAATCGCGTGCTTCATCGCTTGGATCTGTCCACCGGCAAGGAGTCTCCTTTGTTCGAGGCACCGCCCTCTGCGCCCAGCACGTTTTTCACCCCGGACGGACGCGGGTTGATTACCCTTTGGGGGGTGACACGCCGAGCGTACTGGTCGTTGCCGGCGGCTAAGAAAGAAAAAGAAGTGCTGCACCGGGCTTTAGGACGTTTAGAGAAAGCCGCACTCTCGCTCGATGGCGAGCGCATTGCCTGGTCTAACGGTTTGGGACCTAGAGGCCTTTACGATCTTTACGCGGCAAAGCTCGGCGCAAAGGATCCCGATTTCTGGCAAGCTTCGAAAGTTCCTTTCCAAGCTTCGAAAGTTCCTTTCGCCGGGTTCTTTTTGGGGAATAACTATCTGGTTGCAGCCGCGGGTGAAGAAATCATTCAATGGGATCTGGACAAAAAGGTCGTCCTCAATCGCTTTAAGCAAAAGGGACCCATTGAGGCGCTCGTGCCTTCTGCGAATCGCCGGATCTTCGCCGCGCTGGACCGCAAAGGTTGGATTGGCGTCTGGCAGATTGGCGTCCCTGATGCCCTGACTCTGTTTCAGCCATCTGAAGGGGCCAAAATCGCCGGACTGGGGCTGTCTACCTCGGGTCGTTACGTCAGTTTCGTGGAGGATGGCCGCACCTACCGCATCTGGGATACTTTCCGACAAAGAGGGATTTTTGAAAAAAACCTCCTCGGGGGCTACAGCATCGCTCCGTCGGCGGACGGCAAGCTTCTGGCGATCGTTTACAGGGACGGGGCCTTGGGTCTTTGGGAAGTCGCCACCGGTAAAGAGATTTGCCGCGTGCCCGGACACGACACCTGGGCGTCGCCCACTTTCTCCGTGGACGGCAAACTGCTCGCCACGACCGGGCGCGATACTGCGGTGCTAGTCTGGGACGTTGCCTCGCTGGCTGGTTCGGGCGCCGCCAACCCTCTGGCCAAAAAAGACCTTAACAGGCTCTGGAACGACCTCGGCGGCGATCCCAAGATCGCCTATAAAGCGCTTTTCACGATGGCCGCCGCCAAGGAAACCCTCGGCTTCCTGGCCAGCCGGTTGCAACCCGAAGCAAGAGCCGACCTGAAACGCCTTGGCGAACTCGCCGCCAACATGGACGCCAATGATCCGGCGATCAGTGCCAAAGCCGTGAAGGACCTGATCCACATGGGCTCGAGCATCGAAGTCTACCTGCGGCGTATGCTGAGTGAGCCGGTTTCACAGAGGAAGCGCGATAACTTGCTCCTTGTGTTGACCGGTTTCGAGAAGGAGTTTTCGTCAGCTGATTACCTGCGGAAAATGCGGACCATCCAGCTTGTGGAGCAAATCGGCTCGAATGAAGCGCTTCAGCTTCTGAAACAGCTGACGGCAGGGGAGTCGCTTGGCCCCCTTACCGAAGACGCCCGCGCGGCCATTGACAGAATCCAGTGGGTCAAGCAACAAAGGAAGGTAGGCGCGCCATGAACCAGCCACGTGCGTACTTGAGGATTGAAGCACTTGAAGACCGTGTGCTGCCGGCTCCATTAACCGTAAACACTTCCGCGGATGATGGGCCCGGCTCTCTTCGACAAAGAATAATCGAGTCGAACAAGAGCATTGGCGTCTTGGATGAAATAAAGTTCGACATCGGCGCGGGCTTGCAACAAATCCGACTGAAAACCAACCTGGATACGATTCTTGACCCGGTCGTGATCGACGGCTCGCCCTCGCAGCAGTTCTCTGACCAGAAGATAATGTTAGGGAAGGACCCGATAGGCACCGCGACGACGGGCCTGTCTATCACGGCCGGCGCCACAACTGTCAAAAAGCTTGTGATCAACACTTTCAGTGATGCGGGGATTGCGATTTCGGCAAAAGGGGGCAACGTTCTTTCTGGGAACTATATCGGGACCGATGCCCTGGGAACGGTCCCGGTCCCCAACGGTGGGGGTATTACCATCGGCGATATTCCAAACAACATTATCGGCGGCCCGGGGACAGGAGAAGGGAATCTGATCTCCGGAAACAGTCTCGCCGGTATCCTTTTCGCGGGGGGAGCCGCGTCCACCAATAACAGCGTGATCAACAACTACATTGGAACCACCCTGGACGGGAAACTCGCCCTCCCCA
>CAZFGM010000408.1:0-6912 GCA_964518515.1 uncultured Alcaligenaceae bacterium
TCGAGATTTCATATTTTTGATCTAAAAAGAGCAAGAAATCTACGCTTGGTTAAGGCCTAGTAGTAAGCCAATTGCCTCCCGGCCATTTTTCCATATCATTCAATTAGATTTGAAATTTCTGAAAATCGTGCACGGATTGGTTATCGGAGCCTTGGTTTTTGCGGTTGGCAGGGTGAACCCAAGCCCACCGGCGAGTTTTTCGAGCCTGCGGCGTTTGGTCTGCTCAGCGCGGGGGAATTTGAGTGTTCGTAGTGCGGGCTTTAGCCCGTTCATTCCCACGAAAAACGTGCTGAAGCTCGCACTACGTACCTAATTTGCCGAGGCACCGACATGAACACGGCCTGGCCCGTCGCGGGTGGAGTCCCTATGAGCCTGTCCCTGGCACCTGCCGTGTCCGCACCCGCGGACCTGTATGCCCCCATCGCCCGGGACCTGGAAGAAGTCGAACGGGTGCTGCGCAACACCCTGCACAATGGCCAACCCGGCGTGCACGAGCTCATCCGCCACCTCGGCCATTATCGCGGCAAACGTTTGCGACCGGCCCTGTTACTGCTCACGGCGCGGGCTTGCGGGTCCGTCACCGCCAACCATCACCTGCTCGGCGCCGTGGTCGAGATGATCCACACGGCCACGCTGGTTCACGACGATGTGCTCGACAACGCCAGCCTGCGCCGCCACGTGCCGACCATCAACGCCGGCTGGGGCAATCAGGCCAGCATCCTCCTGGGCGATTTTCTTTTCACCCATGCTTTCCACCTGTGCAGCGGTGTCGATGCCCGCGCCTGCCGCCTGATCGGCGCGGCCACCAATCGACTGTGCGCCGGCGAGCTGCATCAGGTCGTCGAGCGCGGCAACCTGCAACTGGCCGAAGACGCCTATTGGGACATCATCGACGCCAAGACCGCCGAGCTCACCGCGTGCTGCTGCCGGCTCGGCGCCCTGTACAGCGGCATGAACGACGACGTCGTCGAGCGCCTGGCCGGCTACGGCCGGCTGCTCGGCCTGGCCTTTCAGATTGCCGACGACCTGCTCGACCTGGTCGGCGAGGAACGCGCCGCCGGCAAGTCTCTGGGCACCGACCTGGAACAGCAGAAGCTGACCCTGCCCATGATTTATCTTTTGGCCCAGGCCCCCGCCGACGTGGCCGGCCGCGTCGAACAAATCCTGGCCAGCCCGGACAATCACAAGCGCGAATTGCTCAAGCCCGACCTGTTGGCTACCGGCGCCCTGGCCTACGCCCGCCGCCGGGCCGAAGACCTCGCCGCCCGCGCCCGCGCCGAACTCGACTGCCTGCCCCCCTCTCCGTGCCGCACCCTTCTGGAAAGCCTAACCGTCCGCGTCGTCCACCGCGCGGCCTAATAGCTCCTAAATAAATGATGTAGGTCAGGCTTTCCAGCCTGGACTGTCAGGCTCGAAAGCCTGACCTACATTCTTTCTTTTAGGCGCTGTAAGTAGCACGACTGGGTTTGCAAAGGTCAGCAATCGGCCGGGCAACACCCACCTGTGGCTGGTGCTGGACGGCATGCTCGCCGCTTTCGAGGACCTCAAGGAGCGTCCCCGTCACCCTTCCCTTTGTTTCTATTCCGCCCATTCCTCGAACACCGGCTGCTCGATATCGGTCCGCGGCAGCACCACGCGGGCGCCGTGCCGGATCGGATGCACCAGCGTATGCCGCGACATTCGTTCCAGGGCGTCGTCGCGGCGAAGGCGGCCGAGCAGCCAGCGCTCGCAGCCGTCCGGTGCACTTGAAGTGAGCGCAAGAACGGCAATAATAGGACCATCGTTGCTTTTAAGGACGATCGCATGCCAAAGACCCAATCGCTTGATGAGTTTATCGCCAGGAAGGCCGCGGAGTTCGCCGACCACGTCCGCAACGCCGCCGAGTTGTCCGATAACGAGGAAGAAATCAAGATCGAGGTCGAAACGCAGCTGGCGTTCATCAAGAAGGAAGCCGGCATCGATTTCGAAGAGGTCAAAGGCAAGCACGAATACACCGTCGCCAAGGGCCGGATCGATTCCGTCTACTCGCGCGTCATCATCGAATACAAGAACCCCGCCGACCCGGGCGCCTGCCTCGGCCCCAAGCTCGATTCCCCCGGCACGAAGAAGGTCGTCGAACAGATCAAGCTGCGCTTCCGCGACCTCCACGTCGAGCACGGCCATATCCTCAACAGCCTGTTTGGCGTGGGCCTGGACGGTCAGCGCTTCGTCTTCGTTCGCTTTCGCGACAACAAGAGGGACGTGCAGGAACCCGTCGAGGTCGCCAAGCACTCGACCACTCGACCTATCGCTTCCTGTGGGCGCTGTACAACCTCGGCCAGAAGGGCAAGCCGTTTTCGCCCGAATACCTGGCCGGCGACTTCGGGGCGACACTGATTCAAGCGATGTTCGATCTCCTCCGATTTTCCTCCGAGAAAGAGCCTTGCCGCTTATGTGTTCTTCTGTATACTGCGAAGAGATTACAGACCGCCTTTCAAAGGATGGAAATGCGATGGTTACGACTAAGATGCGGCGCTCCAGAGGTGAAACCAACAAAATTCGGGCAGAAGACCGGCCCGCGCACGAGTGGTATCGCTTCGTGCTTTCCTTTCCCCCTCATTTAGTGAGAGATTATCTTGACCGTTTTAACATTGGGAAGAAGCAATATGTTCTGGACCCCTTTTGCGGGACCGGAACCACACTGGTGGAATGCAAGAAGGCGGGAGTTCCCAGTTTCGGAATTGAAGCCAACCCAATGGCTTTTTTCGCGAGCCAAGTGAAAGTGGATTGGCGACCTAGTCCAGCGCAATTAGTCGGCCTCGCAAACGAAATCGCGGATCGGACTGTGGAAATACTGGACGGGGATGGAATCGAGGACGAGCCAATCTTGGCAAACGGCGTCCCCAAGCCCCAAAAAGGTTGGCGAAGGCTTTCGCTAGAGTTGGAAAAGCTCACGCTTACCGATTCCATCAGCCCACTCCCGTTGCACAAGACCCTCGTCCTGTCCGAATGCCTCGAAGAATTCAAGCACAGGAAAGGGTATTCTCATCTCCGTTTAGCTTTGGCTAAAGCCATTGTCTTCTCGATCAGCAATTTGCATTTTGGCCCAGAGGTGGGGGTGGCTCGGCCAAAAAGCGACACTCCCGTTCTCGCTCCGTGGTTGACCGAAGTCCAAAAAATGGCGGCGGATCTTCGTGTTCTTGAAGGGGCGGCGGTTGTCCCGGCATCGGTTCTTAAGGGTGATGCCCGCGAAGCAACGGCGTTACTGGAGCCAGATTCGATAGATGCCGTCATTACGTCTCCTCCTTATCCTAACGAAAAGGATTACACACGCACCACACGGCTGGAATCCGTGCTGTTGGGGTTGATTCGCAGCAAAGGCGACCTGCGAGATCTGAAACACAATCTGGTACGTTCCAACACCCGCGGCGTTTATAAGACAGACGGGGACGATGAATGGGTTGCTAAACACCCGGAAATCGAACGTGTTGCCAAAGCCATTGAAGCGCGGCGCATCGAACTCCGCAAAACCTCCGGATTTGAGCGCTTATATGCTCGGGTTACAAAGCTCTATTTTGGCGGCATGGCGCGACATCTGGCTGGGTTGCGGCCAGTGTTGCGACCTGGGGCATATTTAGCGTATGTCGTTGGCGATCAAGCTTCGTATTTACGCATCATGATTCGCACAGGCCAGCTTTTGGCTGATATCGCAAGTTCGCTTGGTTATGAAGTCGTTGGCATCGATTTGTTCCGGACTCGGCTGGCAACGGCAACACGTGAGCAGTTGCGCGAGGAAGTGGTCGTCCTGCGTTGGCCTGGAAGGCTCAAGAATCGCAAAGCCTAGGCGGCTCTCATGAAAAAGAAGAAACCAAATCGCTATCTCCAGATTATTGAGACCATTTTCCAGGAACGTTTTTCGCACGGCATGTCCGAGGTGCCGTTTGAACGAGAAGAGATTGAGCGCATTGCCAAGAGGTTGAAAATCAAGCTGCCAAAGAATCTCGGAGACATTCTCTACACCTTTCGATACCGTGGATTGCTACCCCAATCGATACGAGACAAAGCCCCAGAGGGTGAGCAATGGATCATTCGCCCGGCCGGTAAGGCGCGGTATTGTTTCGCTTTGACGGGATTGGCGATTATAACGCCAAACCAAAACCTGGTTGAGACGAAGATTCCCAATTCCACTCCAGGCCTCATTGAAAAATACGCCTTGTTCGACGAACAAGCATTGCTTGCCAAACTGCGCTACAACCGCTTGATCGACGTTTTCACTGGAGTGACTTGCTATTCGCTACAGAACCATCTGCGAACAACGGTTCCGAACATTGGCCAGTTGGAAACGGACGAAGTCTACGTTGGGGTGGACCGGCGCGGCGCCCATTACGTTTTTCCCATCCAGGCCAAGGGAGGATCGGATCATATTAGCGTCATTCAGATCGAGCAAGATTTCGCGATGTGTGCGGCAAAATTCTCCGGCCTAATCTGTCGACCTCTTGCGGGGCAGTTTATGCGGAATGATTTGATCGCGCTTTTTGAGTTTGTGCAGAGCGAAGGAACAGTCGCCCTGGCCACCGAAAAGCACTACCGGCTGGTTCCGCCGGGTGAGTTATCCCCTGAGGAATTGAAGGCCTACGCTTCAATCTCCGATATGTGAACGCGGATTGTCACCTTATGAAAAGCGAAACCCAATTGGCTTCACCTTTCGCTTTGGCCGAAGGCGACCTCGTGCGCAGCACGAATGACCTGTACAAGCCGTACGGCATCGGTCGCGTGCAGAAGGCGCGCAACGGCATGGCGAAGATCGAGTTCAATCCGTCGGTATTCATGGAGCCGCCGTACCGGGGTTCGGCGCGGTAAGATAAGAAGGCCCAGTTTCGGAGGTTTACCATGCAAATTCCAGTTCTGGTGGAAAAAATCAAAGGCAACGGCTATCGGGCGCGGGGCAAAGACCCCTTCGCCATAAGCGCCAAGGGGTCAACTCGCGCGGAAGCGCTGGCCAAGTTGCGCGCAAAAATCCAGACCCGCCTGAAAAATGGGACAGAGATTGTCGGGCTTGAAATCGGTCCGCAGCTGCACCCCTGGATGGAGTTCGCCGGCATGTTCAAGGACGATCCATGGATTGAGGATTGGATAAAGTCCATGGCGGAGTATCGCCAGCAGGTCGAGGACGACCCGAATCGATGACGGAAAGGCGCCATGAATCTGTACGTTCGCCCACGCAAGTTTTTCAGGCCCCTTCGCCTGACGAAGCTGCGCGTACCAACCTGACAACTGCTCCTCGACCGAAACCACCGAAACGGCGACTTGGTCCGACGAATGCTCGGCCACCCGCGCCATGACCGTTGCATGGTTCCTTTGGAACAGCGTCAAAATGTCGGTATCCCCGTGGAATCCGATGCGAGTCGAGCAGCGCGTCGGCCGGGTCTATCGCTTCGGCCAAGACAAGGTCGTGCAAGTCTATCACCTGTTCAACAAGGCGACGATTGAAGAAACGGTCCAATCCTATTTCGAGGATCGGCTGAAGCACGCCGCCAAGGCCATCGCCAAGGTGACCGGCGAAGATCCGGAGGAAATCAAGGCCTCGCTCAACGGCCAACTGGAAAGCGAGATTGATCCGAGCAAGATTTATCAGCGGGCCTTTGTCGATGGCAACCTGAACAAGCAGACACAAAAGGACATCGCCGAGGCAGTCGAGCGTGCAAAGCGCGCCTATGAAATCGCCACGCAAAGCCTGTTCCGCGATTGCTCCAGCTACTCATTCGACAAATACCAGCGCGAGCTGGCCATGGATTTAACGCGGATGACGTGCGCCGTTACGCCGAGCGGTTCTTGACCCAGCACCGGCGACAACTTCAGAAAAAGGACGGGTTCTATGAGTTCATCGTGCCGGACGTGCTGCAGGGCTGGAAGCTCGATGAGCGCGTCCGCAATGCGACTTTCGACCGCGACCTGGCCATTCGCCGTAGCGACGCGGCGTTTCTCGCTCTGGGCCATCCGGTCGTGGACGCGATGCTCGAATATGCCGGCTCGTATGAGTTCGGCGGCCTGACCGCGGTTCGCCGCATCCCCCACCCCGAGCTGGCAGGCCAATCCGGGTACTTCTTCCTGTTCGTGGTCCGGCAACGAATTGCCAATGAAGCTGTCGATGAGTGCCTGTTTCATTTCCATCCGGTATTCGTCGGCAGCGACCAGCAAGTGAGCGAAGAGGCGGCCGCTGCGAGCACTCTTCTGGAGGCCCGTGATGAGGCAGCGAGCGGTTCGTTGCCGGCTTCGCAGCCGTTCTTTGACATTGCGAAGCAATCCTTGGAAAACAAAATCGGTCTCTGGGATTGGGAAGACGATGTCGAGTTTCTTGGGTTGAGTTGGGTCGAGTTTCTCAAGACATGAAAGAGGCTCGGGGGGCGGATTTGGCGTTCTTGCCTGGTCGGCACGCAGGGTGGATTCGCGTAATTCTAATCCTAATTGATTGGGTTTGGGCGTCGGGAATTGGCGTGAGTGGAGATTTGCGAGCCACAAAATTTGTTCCCATAGGCAGTTGCGTTGGACTCCACTCACAAGGGTAATAGGTGTTGACGCGAGTACCTGTGGTCGCGACAGGAGGATTGTGATCAGTTCGGGGACCTGTCGAGACGTATCTCCAAATTATGAAATGCTTTCGGTAAAACAGCCGTACCGATAAATTGGTTTCTTGATTTGATCAGTACGGGCGGGGACGCGCCTATCGCGCCACGTAGCCGCCATCGACCACCAGCGTCTCGCCGGTGATGTAGCTGCCGGCGTCGCTGGCCAACAGCAGCATGGGGCCGACCAGCTCGTCCGGCTCGCCCCAGCGGCCCATGGCGGTCCGGAGGGCGAAGCGCTCTTTTTCCTCGGCCGACAGCAGGCGGCCGGGCAAGTCGGTGACGAACGGGCCGGGGGCGAGGCAGTTGA
>CAZFGM010000409.1:0-6902 GCA_964518515.1 uncultured Alcaligenaceae bacterium
CCTGGTTCCCCGAGTTTGGACAAGGTGCGTCAGCCTGGAAAGGCTGACCTACCACCAACCACTACTTTTCGTCGCCCACCTCGCGGCGCAGCCGGTCCAGCTCCGCCCGCAGCTCGCGCACCACGGCCTGATAATCCCGATGCTGATAGACGTTCTTGCACGGTGGGACAGGGAAGGCCTGGGCAAGGGTTCGCTGCGTGCGCCGCGAAATCATGCGGCGGCTGTTGCAGGATCGAACAATCGCATGAAGTCAATGTCCGTTGTGGAGAAAAAAGATTAAAAATGGACGAATGTTCCGCGCGGAACATTGGTTTCCGGCCGTTAGCAAACGGTGTTATCGGTGGCGCTCCGTAGGCCGGCGACAGACCTCCCCCAAGCGAAGCATTAAGGCCAATTATTCACCGCGAAGCACGCACATCGGGAAAAAAAGGGCGGCCGGTAATCTCCAGAAACTCGTTTCAGGCTGGAAAGATCTGGGCGCAGGCGGGGCATTTGATTTTCTTGCCGGCCGCGCTGGCGGGAACCTTAAGGCTTTTCTGGCATTGGGGGCACTTCACGAGCCGGTCTTGCGGAAGCGCGACCGGCGCTAGCGCATCTTCTCTGTTGTCTTCAGGCGGGGAGGTGTGCTTTCTGGGCCGGTTCCTGGACGGTCGCTCCTCTTCAAAGTTCTCGTCCGCGGAGAGGTCTTGCTCATCGTCCCGGCGTTTCATTTTTCTTCGAGGGCGATCATCGCCGGGTTCCTCTTCGTCGTCATCGTCTCGGCGCCTCCGCTTCGTTCGAGGCCGATCCCAGTTGTCCTCGTAATCGTCGTCTCTCGGCCGCCGTCTCTTTCTTGTTTCGGGTTCCAGATCCTGCAGGCAGGCAAGCACGATCAGACCAATCAACGACAGGAAGGCCATCAGGCACCAGGCCGGGCTCCGTCCCTTGGCCATGGCGTAATAGGCAAGCCCGACCAGCAACAAGCCGGTGCCTGCAAGGCTGACGAAGATGCCCAAGATTTCCTTGTCGGGGTTCGTCCTGCCCAGAACATTGCCGATGATTTGCAACAAGATGCCAGGGATGCCAAATACAAAACTGATGGAGTTATAGCGTTGGATCATGAACGACACTGCCTTTCCATGCCCTTCGCACACGCGAGGCATCTTGAAATCGTCGCGCGCTGGAGCGATGCGGTCAAGGAAAACATTGACCATCCGGCCAACGCGACCGTTGTTCGTAGGATTACGAAACTCGCAGAGCATCGCACAGACTTTTGCTACCCAGGAAGACGCCGATGCGTTTCTTGAAAAGAAAAAGGCGACCGGTTTTTCCGGCCGCCCTGATCGTCTGGTACGGGTCTTGCTTCGTCTCACTTCTTCGGCGGAATCGGCGGCTCGACGCCGGGGGGCAGCAGCGAGCGCAGCAGAGAGCCGTTGCCGCCGTTATAGACGCGGACGACGCCTTCCTGGCCGCCGGCGGCGACCACGGCGCCGTCGGGGCTGACGCTGACCGCGTAGACGAAGTCGTTGTTCTGGCCGAAGTTGCGGACGTTGCCGCCGCCGGTGTTGAAGAACTTGACCGTCTGGTCGCCGCTGCACGTGACGAACTGATTGGACTTGCCGATGAAGATCAGCCGGGTCACCTGCTTGGCGTGGGCGCCGATGGTGCGGGCCTGCTCGCCCTTGTCATAGTCCCAAACCTTGACGGTGTTGTCGGCGCCGGCGCTGGCCAGCAGCTTGCCGTCGCCCTGCCAGCCGACGTCCAGGACGTGGTGGGTGTGGCCCTCGAAGGCCTTGATGAACTTGCCCTTGGGCAGCTCCCAGACCTTGACGAACTTGTCGGCCGAGCTGGTGGCCAGCTTGGTGTTGTCGGGGCTGAAGGAGACGCCGTAGACGGTGTCGGAATGGCCGGCCTTGATGTCGGTGACCAGCTTCCAGGTGCCGACCTCGAAGACCTTGACCTCGCCGTCTTCCGTGGGGGCGCCGCCGCCGGTGGCGAGGAACTTGCTGTCGTTGGAAAACGCCAGGGCGACGACACAGTGGACGAAGCCGGTGATCTTGTGGCGCAATAGGCCGGTCTTGACGTCCCAGATGGAGATTTCCTGGAAGCTGGCGGAGACCACGTATTTGCTGTCGGGCGAGAAGGTCATGGCCTCGACGAGGGAGAGGTGTGCGGCCTTGATGTTCTTGTCGCCGAGCTTGAGGTTCGGGTCGATCAGGGTGCGGATGTAGGTGCCGGAGCCGGCGTCGTAGACGTGGATCTGATTGCCGCGGCCGGCGGCGAGGGTAGACTTGTCCGGGCTGAGGGCCAGGGCGCGCACCGGGTTGACGTTGGGCGGCGGCAGGCCGACGACGATGCGCGGCCGTTCCCGCTGTCCCGACGGCGCCTTGGCCCCCTGGTCGATCCACAGCTTGACCAGGGCCAGCTCTTGCGGCGTGCAGGACGGATCATCCTTGGGCGGCGGCATGAACGGCCTGGCGCTCCGCCCCATCGACTTGTAGAGCAGGCTCTGGTCGGCCTTGCCCGGCACAAGGGCTGCGCCACGCTTGCCCCCTTTGATAAGCGTGTCGTAGCTGGAAATATCGAAGCGGCTTTCCTTGACCGAGCCGGAATGGCAGGTCACGCACCGCTTGTAAAAGATCGGCTCGACCTCTTTCTCGTAGGAAACCGGATCCTTCCGCTTGAGGTCGATGATCTTGACCGGCTCCGGCTCGGCGTCTTTCTTGCCCTGGGCCCACGTGGCGGCCGGTAGCGTTGTAATCAGGGAAAGCGTCAAAACATACCGCATAGGAAATCTCCTCAATAAATTCCAAATCCGAATATCGAAATCCGAAACAAATCCGAAATCCTAAACTCGAAATACGAAACTCCTGAATGGGACCTTTTGGTTTTCGAATTTCGAATTTGTTTCGAATTTCGAGATTCGAATTTCGGATTTCATTTTGTCACGTTGATGTTGATCTTCGTCTCGTGGTTCAAATTCACGTTGCCCTGGATGGTCGCCTGAGCGGTCAAGCTGAGGTTTTGCAGGTTGACGACCGGGGCGTTGGCGGCGACGCGAACGATCAGCTTGGCCTCGTTCTGGCCGGGGGCAATGGTGATCTCGTCGGCGGTGATGCCGGGCGCCTTGGGCGGCAGGTTCAGCTTCACCTTGAACGGGCCGTCATAATCGAACTGGCGGGCGACCCGGACGATCACCTCAACCTGGGCGCCGAGCTTGACGGCGAGGTTCGGATTGGCCGTGCTCAAGGTGGCCACTTGCTTGGGCAAGACGGTCAAAGCCAGGGGCGTCGTCGGCAAGACGACGTTGACGTTGGCCTTTTTCTTGGGATCCTTGCCGTAGGGAATCGGGCCGAAGGCGCGGAAGACGATGGTGTAGTTTCCCGGCGGCACGTTTCCGCCCACGTTGAGCACCAGGTTGCCGTCCAGCTTGCCCGGCGGAATGGCGGCGTTGGTGAAGCCCAGGCCGGGAGGAAACTCGTTGGGCAGGTTGGGCAGAGGAATAATCTGGATCGGCCCGGCCGGCTTGGTGTCGGCCATGAGGAGATTCAATTTCAAGGGCACGTTGACCTTGTCCCCGTGAAAGACGGTGGCTTTTTCCAGGGCCACGAGGCGGAACGGCGCTTTGTCGCGGACGGCCAACACCAGGTTGCGATCCATGCGGGTGACGGTGGGAATGTTCTGCTGCGGCTGCACCGGCCAGGTGATGCTGGCCGGGCGGGCTTCGCGGACCACCGGCTTGCCCTGGATGGTGGCCGTGCCTTTGATCTTGATTTCGCCGGTCCAGGCCGGGGCGTTGTCGGCGGCGCTGAGAACCAAAAGAGACTGTTTCACCCCCGCGCCGATTACTTGGGGGGGGCAGGTCACGCTCATCGGCAGACCTTCCACGGCAAGAGTGATGTCGCCGCGGAAGCCGTCCAGGCGCTCGGCGAAAACGGTGAACGCATTCACTCCGCCTTGCCCTAGGTGGCAGGAATCCGGACGGCTGAAGTCCGGGCCCATCACGATCAGGCGGAAGTCCGGGCGCTCCGGCGTGATTCGCAGGCGATAGTAGTGCTGCGGATTGGCCAGGTTGTCGGCCAGGTGGCAAGCGACAAGCACATGGTATTTGTCGTCGGCGGGCACCACGAAGCGAAAAGGCACCGGATCGCGGTTGGCGGTTAAAAAGCTGATCGGATGCAAGGTGTTGCCGTTGTCGTCCTGGGTGGTGATATCTTGCTTGGGCAACAGCGGCGGCATCACCGTCGGCCACAGGATCGATCCGGCGGCGGGTGCGGCATTGCCAAAAGCGGCAAAGGAGCGCAAGCTGAAATACATGTCGGTCGGAGCGCCGAGGCGATGGCTCAATAGCTCGATGTAGTAAACGTCGCCCTTCTTGGCGGTGAAGGCAAACCAGTCGCGATCGCGTTTTTTATCGACCCGGCCGGCGATCTCGCAAGGCAGGGTCACCTCCTGGGCTTTTTCCGGGGTGTCGTTGTCGTCGTTCTCGAGGACAACTGGGGCCTGGGCGTAAGTCATGAGGAACGGATTGGAGGTACCACTCGGTCCCTTGAGGCGGTATTCAAAGCCGTCCAAAAGGGCGGTGAGGGGATTGGCCTGGCCGCCCCACAAGAGGCGGCTTGGTTCGTTCGGCGCCGTGACGCTGACGGTCATTTTTTCCAGGACCTTGCCGTCGATCACTGCGGCGGGATCGGCTTTGCCTCCGGGCAGGTTGCGGCCGTATACCGTGACCTGGGCCGCCTTGCCCGGCTCGATCATGGGCGGATGGACGGCGTCAATGTGGGGGCCGGACGAGATGTTCAGGCGATAGAAAAATTCGGAATTGCCCGCGGTGTAGGTGAACTGGCACACGCGAACATAATAGTCGCCGTCTTCCGGCAAGGTGAGATCGATGGCGGCGTCATGCTGCGGCAACGGCCGGTGCCCGGCCAGCTCGCGCAGCTTGCCGTCCAACACTTTGATATCCGGGCCAATGCGGCTATCGATACTGGCGCCGAGGCAGGAGATCAGCACGCGCTGCCCCTTCTTGCCGGCGAACACCGTGTAATCCACGTCGATCGGGGCGGTGATGGCGCCGTTGACGGTCGTGCCGATCTCGACGCGCTGGGCCTGTTCGTCGGAGTTGTTGGGCTCTTTTTCCACGACCTCGTTGAGATCGCCGACGACGAACACGCGCGGGTTGCTGATGCCGTACTTATTCACCAGGCGGATATCGTAGTAGCCGGGCGCCACGTCGGCCGGCACGGTGATGGTGAATTTGGTGACCGGCGGCGGCGGCGGGGGAGGCGGCGGCGGCTTTTTGGGATCAACTTTCACCTTCGGATCGGGCTTGGGCGGCGGCACAATCACCGGGGCGGCCTTGATGCCCGGATGGCTGAACAGAAAGGCATCGGGGTTTTCCAGATCGCCGCCGGTCCAGGTGATCTCAACGCTGGTACCCGCCTTGGCCCCCAGCGGCGTGATGGTGAACAGCCGCGGATTGGGCAGCTGATTGCCAAGCTGCGGCTGGGCGGACATTTTCCCGTGCCAAAACAAGCTGCTTACCAAAGCCAAACCGGCAACACCGGCCAACCAGACCATCCTGCGGCGATTGTACATGCCAAACTCCCTCTGGAAAAAACCGGCCAATACGCCACTTTCGGCCAGGTGCTGGCTTTGGCTGGTTTGGGTCAACAAAATCATGAAACGAACTCAGGCGAGCAGCGTGAGCTATTTTGGGTGGGCGCTAAGCATCTCCGGACCAACAAGCGGCCAGAGGTTGGAGGTTCGCTGTGCGGTTCGGTACCCCCCCGAGGCAGCGGCGCCCTCGAGGTTGGTTTCTATAGTACAGTTCGGACGAGCGGCGGTCAAGAAAGTTCCTGGGAAGTTTGCCAGATTTGTTCGGCATCGAGCCGGTTGCCACGCCACGCATCGTTCCCGCTGATAGGCGGCCGTGATCGGCGTCAATTTCACTTGGTGGGAGTTTCGAAGAGGTAGAGTTTGCCGTTGACCAGGCCCAGGACTTTCCCTCCTTGCGGGTGGGCGAGGAGGCAGCGGGCGCCGCCGCCGCCGAAGGAGTAGTCGCGGTACTTTTGCCCGTTACCAGCAAAGATCCAGAACTGATTGCCGTAGACGAGACGGGTCACCGGATCGAATGCAACCGCGTCCGGTCCCAGGCCATAGAGTAGACAAACCGGCTGGCGGAAATTGCTCACCGCGAAGACCGGGCATCCTCTGTCGTTGGCGATGGTCAGTTCGGCCCGGCCAACACACCAGCGTGCTATCCAGACTGAAGTGCACCTCGCCCGTGCGGCGGCCGCCCGTGATGCCAGGCGAGGTCTCCTCGTAAATCAGCTTGCCCCCCGCCGCGATGCGCCAGCGGCACATCTCGCCGCCACTGTGCGTGACCAGGTACTTGCCGTCCGGAGTGACCTGGCCGTCGTCGAAGCAGAGGACGGTTTTGAGCAAAAACTGCTTGGGATGATATTGCGCCAGCGCCTTTCCGCGCTTCAGGTCCAGGACCCAGCAGTACGGCACATTGCTGTTCGCTATGCCCGTGGCGAAGGCGAGCGACAGCGCGGGCGAAGACACCACCCGCGAGCCCGGCACAAGGGTCATGCGACTCTTCACTTCCAGGTTGTCCGGATTAAGCACCCAGGCCTCGCTCGTGACCCCGGTAATGGTGACCAGCAACCCCTCCGCGCTTTGCGACAGCCACAGGCATTTGCGGCCGGTGTCCAGCCTGTATTCCTCCCGGAAATCGGTCAGCGATATTTTCCGCAGCAGTCCCGAATCTTTCTCCAGGCAATAGAAGCTCTTGCCGTCTTTGGACCAGCACAAGCACGGCAAGAGCAGGTCGGCCTTCAGAGAATCAAAATCCGTGACCAGCAGATTTGATCGGCACGGGAACCTGCCGAGCCGTATCTCCAATAGGAAAGGTCTTC
>CAZFGM010000410.1:0-2837 GCA_964518515.1 uncultured Alcaligenaceae bacterium
TGCGGAACTCGACGCGGTCGGTGTGGCTTTGCAGGCCGATGCGGCCGGTGGTGCGGGCCAGGCCGGGGTGCTCCTTGGCCACGGCGGGATCTTTACGGCAGCGGTCCAGGTCGGCATCGACAATGGTGACACCGTTGAGCACGACGACCACCTGCCGGCCCTGAGCGCGGATGGTCAAGGCGTTCCATTCGCCGGCGGGCTTGCTGGTCCGCCGCGTCGGGGCGACGACGTGGTAGATCGCCCCGGTGTACTGGTAAAAGTCCGCCTTGGCGTAACGCGGATGGAAATCGTCGAGGAGTTGAATTTCCATGCCGACACGGCTGATGTGGCCTTTCTGGGGGGCGCGGATGTAGACGCCGCTGTTGCCGCCGGGCTTGAGGCGATATTCCAGGCGCAGTTCAAAGTCGGCGTAGTCGCGCTCGGTCCCGAGCCAGCCGCCCCCGCCGCTTTGGCAGACCAGGACGCCTTTGTCCACCAGCCACGCGTCTTTCTTGGCAGCAAACGGTTTCCAGCCGGTCAAGTCGGCGCCGTTAAATAACGCCACGAACCCATCGGCCTTTTCTTTGTCGCTCGGGGGTTGGGCCCAGGCCAGGGAAGCCAACCTGAGAACAACCAGAGAAAAAAAGCAGCGCATGGATGATTCCTTCCGGATCGTAGTAGGCACGCTCCGCGTGCGGTAAGGTAACGGCACACGGAGTGTGCCTACTACATTGGTTGCGGCTATTCCTGAAATTGTAGGAATTGGCCGGATCATTAGTGGCAGGAAAACAAGCGGGCGCATTCCGCGTCGGGAAGGGATTGATTGACGACCGGGTCGCGAAATTCCATTTCCATGATCAGGCGGATGGGGTCCCCGGATCGGACGGCGCCCCACCATTCAAGGCGGAAGGGCCAGAGGCTTTTCGCCTCGAGGTACACCGTGCACGTGCGTGGCGGAAGCGCCTGGTCCGGGAGATTGCGGGCAGAAGCCCAGTCGCCGGTAATCTGAATGACCGGCCGGCCGCGCCACAGGCCGGTTCGCTGCCGCAGATTACCCAGGCCGGCGTGCAGGCGGCGCAACAGGGCGCCCGGCCCGCCGAACCCTTGATCTTTCAGAAAATTCCGGCGTTTTTCCTCTCCTTCAGGCATGGGAACAGGAGACTTGTGGGGTTCTTCGGTGTCGCTGTGGAGAATTTCCCGGACCTGGGTGCCGTCGCTGACCCGCAGCAGTTTTCCCTCCCGCGGCGCGGTGCTGGTCATTTCCAACCGGCAGCGCTCGCCCGGAGCCAGAACCAAGCGCCCCTCGGTTTCGAAAGAACCATCGCCGTGGTTTACCTTTTGCCGGATCGTCAGGTCCAGCCACTGGATTCCCTGGCCCGCACCGGCGGAAAGAGAGTAAGCGGCGATGACCTGGGCGAGCAGGGGACCGGCCTCGGCCGAAGGGGACTGGGCCAGGAAATCCGCGGAGCCGGCCGGGGTGGACGATGGAGCCTGGTGATTCAGGGCGCCGGTCAACAGCAACAGGGCACAAGCCAGGCAAGGAACCAGGTAGGGAGCTTTGGCCATGGTAAACTTTTCCGGATTTGACGAAAGTTCGGCATGAACCGCGGCCGACTATATAGCGACAGGCGACAAACCGATAAAGCCGAAAGGGGAGATTCCATGGCAGCAAGGGCGGTGGGCCTGCTACTCCTGGTAAGCCTGGGAGGCTGCATGAGCGTGGATTCCGGGCCGGATTCCGGTCGCGGACCGACCGGTTGCGCCGGTCACTGGGGCAAATCGTATGGTCCGCCCACCATCCCTGGGGTGCAAGGAGCTTACGGCGAGAAGGTCGGCATGATCGCGCCGTATTCGTCGGCGCCGCCTTTGGGGGCCATGGCCGCGGCCGCCATGATGTCGCACAATCTGCCGCTGAACATGGTGCAAATGGCCGGCGGCGGCATGATGCCCAGCCATTTCCCCGCGCCGCCCGGCGCCGCGCCGCCGGCCATCCCCATGCCGCCGGGCGGAAGCCTGTCGCCGCCGGGGATTCCTTTCGCTCCCGGCATGCCGCCGCCCGGCGGCGGGGTGATGCCGGCCAATTTCTCGACCGGCGGACTTCCCGGCGGCGGTTTGGTTCCGGCCGCCGCTTTCGGCCCTCCGGGCATGCCCTCCCTTGATAAAGCGGAGATAGTCCAGACAGCCAACCTTGGGCCGCCCGGCGTGGTGGCCGCCTTGCCCTCCGGCGGCCAAAGTCTCGGCGCCGGCGGACCACGCTTCCCCAGCCAGCGCACCCAGATCCGCTTCACCAAGCCCAGCGGCATGAAAATCTCCTGGTTGACTCAGGGACCGGACGGCAAACCAACCTACGTCGATCCGCCGCCGCTGCAAACCCCGGCCCGCTACAACTTCATGCAAGGCGCCATCTATCGCCTCAAGCTGACTCACATCGAAGGCCGGCCCGGACTGGAACGATATCCCACCCTCGAGGTGGTCCCGAGCAATCCCAAGACCGAGGAATTCATGGCCCACAGCGAGGTGCCACTCGAGTTCACCAACGAGGATTTCAAGCAAACCGTCGAAGGCAATTACGTCATCAAGGTGATTTATCTGCCCGATCCGCAGTTCCAGGAACTGTCCGGCACCGGGACCATCATCTCGACCCAGCTGGAGCCCGGCGTCAACCCGATTACCGAGGCCCAGCGGCGCGGCAGCATTTTGCTGGTGATCCGCATGGGCAGCATCGATCAGGAAGCGCCGAACACGCCGCCTTTGATGCCGGTGCCGCCCAAGGGCCTGATGCCGCCCGGCATGGGCATGATGCCTCCGGGTGGGCTGCCGTTCGGCATGACCCCGCCGCCGGGCATGATGCCGCCGTT
>CAZFGM010000410.1:2937-6899 GCA_964518515.1 uncultured Alcaligenaceae bacterium
GTGATGGGACCGAACGGCCTGATTCCGCCGCCCAATCCGTTGGCCGGACCGAACGGCCTACCGGGAGCCCTGCCGATCGCCCCGAACCCAACCAACACGGTGCCGGCGTCTCGTCCCCGGCCAAGCCCCAACAATCTGAGTATTCAAAACGACCCGAGCCCGGAAAAGGGCGGTCCGCCGGTGCCGCTGCCGTTGGTGCCGCCGCCGGACTCGCCGGCCCGGCCGAACATCGCACCGCCGCCGCTGCCGCCGTTGCCGCCGACGAGTGGAGACCCGTTGCCGACATCGCCTTTGGGAACCGATTTCATGAGGCCCGGCCCGGTTACGCCCCCGAGCCCGCCGCCGCTCGCGCCCACGACCAAGCAGGCGACGCCACCCAGCCCGCCGCCCTTTACCTCTACAAGTAATTTTCCTCCGGCGGCACCGGCCAACATGCCGGCGGTCCCCAATGGCCCCACCGGGTCGCCTCCCATGCCGGCTCCGTCCGGACTGCCGTCGCCCTTGCCGCCGTTTCCGGGATTCACGCCGGCCGGCCCAGCAACGCCGCCGGTGCCGGGCCTGCCCGGGCAATCCTCGACCTGGCGTGCGGCGCCCACCACCGCCGCCCTGGCCACCCAGGATTTCCGACCGGTGCAAAGATAGGTAGTAGGCACGCTCCGCGTGCCTACTACGCCCGAGAGGGTCGCAATACATGGAGACTTGGAGTTTCCTTCGCTTATTCAGAATCCTTGGCAAAGTCAATTGCCAATTGCCAATTACCAATTGCCAAATGCCAAATGAAAAGAGTTTTCGGGCTCTTCCAATTGGCAATTGGCAATTGGTAATTGGCAATTGGCAATTGTTTTTTATCATCCTCGGCAGCGTGTTGACCCTGCTTCTAGGCCAACCTATCCTCGCGCAGCCTCCTTTTCCATATCCCAGTCCGCTGGCCTCCTTGCCGTCGCCGCTGGCCCAGATGCCGCTGCCGCTGCGCGGTCCCTGGCCTTTTCCCGGCCAGGTGGCCCAGCCGAAACCGGCTCTGCCGCCTCTATTGTACGTGCGCTTCACCGGCCCCGAGGGCTTGAAAATTACCTTCTACCGCAACGGTCCCAAGGGCCAAGCTTACGACGTTCCGGTCACGGTCGGCATGCGTCCCGGCTATCGCTATCGTCTGCACGTCAGCGGCATGGCGGACTTTCCCGAAATCACCCTGGCTCCCACCCTGGAGGCGCGCGGCAGCTTGCTCCTGGTCAACCGCGGCCAGGCCGCCGATTATCCAGTGGGACTGTTCTTCAGCGCCGAGGATTTCGCCAGCGTCAAAGCGGGAGCCCTGGTGACCAAGGTAGTGACGCTGGAACGGCCGGAGACCGCCATTCCGGTGGCCGGCCGGGCCGATCGGCCGTTTCAGATCGAGGTGCCGGCAGGACAGGACCCGATGGCCCAAGCCCAGGCCCACGGCCGGCCGGTTCTCGTGGTTTTCCTGGGACCGCGCCAGGCCAGTCTGCAAGAGTTGGCCGCCCAGACCGTTCCCGGCACGCTGCTGTTGCCGGGTGAAACGGCGCTGGGCCCGCCCGCCTTCTGGCCGCAGATTCCGTTTGCCTGCATTCCCCCGCACGATCCGCTGCTGGGGCCGCGCGATCCCGGGGAAGAAACCAAGCTCCTCGACGGCGGCGACCGCGGCTTGACCGTCGGTTTCGGTCCTACCGGCAAGCTGGTCGGTCTGGATCCTGCCGACACCGTGGCCGAGTATGTCGATAGCAAGGGCCGCAAGCACCTGGCGGTTTCCAATCGCGTCGGTCTCCATGTGCCGCGCTTCCTGGTGGTGCGCGGCGAAACCTACCTGGACGGCAAACAGGCCGTGCGGGGAACCGCCGCCGCTCAGTCCCAATGGGTGGGCGAAGTGGTTGCCGCCGCGCCCCAGCCGGTGCACGGCCAGCATCAGAATCTGCAGATTGAACGGCTGCAAGGCCGCCACCGTCCCAGCGGCACCGCCTCCAGCCAGGGCACCGCCGTCACCGGCCGCATCGACGGCCTCGATGTCACCGCCGTGGTCCGCCCCACCGTCAGCCAGCTCATCGGCACCAGCCAGCCGCAGGAGCCGCCCGAACCGCTCGACGGCCCGCTCAAGCTCGACAAATGGCCCGACAAGAAGGGCGGCGTCCTCGGTGACATCATCACCTTCATCCTCCGCTACACCAACACCGGCCAGCAACCCATCACCGACGTCGCCGTCAGCGACAGCCTCGTCTCCCGTTTCGAGTACATTGCCGGCAGCGCCAAGACCGACCGCGAAGCCCTGTTCACCACGCAACCCAACGACGCCGGCTCGCTTACGCTGCGCTGGGAGTTCCCCGGCGTCCTGGCCCCCGGCCAGAGCGGCATGGTCAGCTTCCAGGTACGGATTCGCTAAATGCTGGGATTCCCGGAGTCGGCGCGCGGGAGAACAAGGATGTTGCCCCACAGGTGGCCGGCGGCACTCGCGTCAAACCCTTAACCCCTTGGCACAGGCCCACCGGTCTCGGCCCAACCGATAACACCCTTTGGTGACGGACCAACGCATTCCCATGTTCCGCGCGGAACATTCGTCCACTTTTGTTTTAATTAAGGTGCGACCATGCTGTTGGCTCTGGACGCGCATCGGCATCATCCGCAGACCTTCACGGAGCAGGAGCTTCGCCCCTATCAGGACGCCATCGCTCCCGAGAGTCAACAGGAAGCGATCCGGCGCCGCAAGGTCATGCGAACAGCGCGTTCGACAATGAAACGCAAGAATTGGAAACCCATTCTGGATTGCAGATTTGGTGATTTCCCATTCATCGGCTGCAAATAACCGAATCATTCCCTCCGCGCTTCTTGTTGGTCTTTTTTCCGGCCCATCCGGCACCTTGCAAGCTTTACCCAGGTTCGTACTCTTCCGTAATATCCCGCAAAGAAGAGGCCGTTTCCCCCGGCCGTAAGCGAAAGGCCTTTTTGCGCGCCATGGTGCGGTAGGCCTCGGTCAGCATGGCGCGGCGATCCTCCTCGGTCAGGGTCTCGGCGAACAGGCCATCGAGAATGCCCAGGCCGATCTTGGTTTCGGCCAGAAGGCGGGCTTCCATCTGGGCCATGGTTTCGACGGCGCCGTCGCCGCGCAGGTGGGCCGGCGCCATGCCGCGCTCGACCAGGGCGGGGGCGATCATCAGGCCGCGATGACAGCTCAGGGGATCTTCCTCGGAACACATCAGGGCGAGGGTGAATTTTTCGCAGGCGCGCTGCAAGCGATCCAGGCCGCGCTGAAAAAAGTCCGTGGCCCGCACGCGCTGGTAATCGACCCGGCCGTCGGCGTCGTACACGGAAGGCTGTCCCGGCCGGCCGCCGAGCTGTTCGCCCAGGAAAACGTACACCAGGCCGTGATTACGGAGTTGCGGTTGGAGTTCTTCCCGGTTAAAGTGCGGATTGCGCCGGCTCACGGGAAGCGAACGCACGTCGGCCACCGCGGCGATCGCCTGCCGTTCGAGCAGGTTCAGGAAATCCGCCAAGGCGTGGTTGGAATGGCCGATGGTGAAAATCGGGTTTGGCGTGGCCATAATAAAACCCATCCTATCACATTCGCCGGAGAGTTCCCATGCAGGAGAGTGAGGGACTTTGACGGAAAACCAAGGATGGTACGGGCGGAAGGCGCCGGCCAAACGTTTGGAGCCTTTTCGCCAAATTGGAGGAAGGATCAATCATGGAACGGAAGATTAGCTTTGCGGAGCTACGGCAGTTTCTCGAGCGCCTTGGGTTCACCGAGACGGTGCACCCAACGCACGTGGTGTTTGAGCATCTCGCGAGTGACAGTTTGTTGGTATTTCGCCGCTATCGCGCGCGCGATGCGGTAAGTCCCGCGAATCTGGTCACGGTTCGCAAGTTGCTCGATGAGCGCGGCCTGGTCGAGGCGGACGAGTTCGACAACCGTTGGCGCAAGGCCCCAGCCTGAGCTTGCCAGGTTCGGGCCGCGTTTA
>CAZFGM010000411.1:0-3202 GCA_964518515.1 uncultured Alcaligenaceae bacterium
GGGCCATCAGCGCGTGGGCACGACGGCGGTGTACACGCACGTGACGCTGGCGGGCTTGCGGCAGGTGACCAGTCCGCTGGATGCGCTGCTGGCTCAGGAGCGGGCGGCGGAGCACAGCGTTGCGGAATTGAGGGTCCTTGGCGCCGTCGGAGATGCCCAACAATTCCAGCCCCGTCAGATTCCCGGGCTCACTCATCGCCCGAACCTGCTCCGCGGTTATCAGGACCTTGTGCGTTTCCAGCGAGCGCCAGTGCTGCACCCAGGGCGAGGCGAAGATATCCCGAAACGCGGCATCCTCTGCCGGCGTTTGCTCAGGCTTGTCTCGATGCAGTAGAACCCACAGACCCACGCCGCAAGGGCCGACCCGATCGAGGCTGTCCCGGAGGGCAAAGATTCCCGTGGTTTGGATGTCCGTGAAAAAGCCGCGCTGCGTCACGCCGAGGACGCCGGGGATAAGTTCTTCCGCGAAAAACGCCGGCCTCCATCTTGGTGACAGGCCTCAATCCTCCACCGGATAATACACTGCCGGCGCCGTCACCGCGCTTCCTCGAACCGGAGCTTAGCGTCGTGCATGCTCATCAGGTTGAACAAGGGGAGGGTTTCGGTAGACGTGGCGGTCTTTTGGGCGCCGGTGAACATGCGCAGGTAGTAGTTGGGCAGAAAGCCCAGCGTTTCGGGCCGTTGCGGATCGATGGGCACCCAGCCACAACCGGAGATGTAAACCTCGGCCCAGCTATGGCTGACGATGTCGCCGAACTTCCGCTCCACGCCGGGCGGCACGCGCACGATGCCCCACACCGCGCGCGTCGGGACGCCGGCGGTCCGACACAGGGCGGTGAATAACATGGCGTAGCCGCGGCACTCGGCGTGGCCGCGCTTCACGATCTCATCCACCGATTTGAAATCCAGATCGAGGAGGGCCGATTTTTCCAGTTTGTATTCGATGTTTTTTTGTAGCCAGGCCTGGATGTTGCGCACGCTGGCCACGCTGCCCTTCCCCTTCAGGCCGCTGACCACTTTCCTGAGGACCGGGCTTTTGGGGTCGATGGCCAGGAGCGGCCCGAGATGGGCCTTGGCCTCCGGCGGCAGCGGCTTGAAGGCCGCCTTGGCCAGCGCCTCCTTGAAGCTGTACGGCTTGACGGTGACCTTGATCGTGAGCGGGAAGGTCTCTTTCCCCTTGGGCACCACGTGCAGAATGTCGTCGGCCAGACCCTTGACAAGCCGGTGACTCTTCACGTCGCTGATCTCGTAGGTGGTCTTTTGGTAGGGCAGGCCGCTCTTGGGCAGGGCCACGGCATAGGCGCCGCCGGCCGGCAGTCCTTTCTTCGGATCGAGCTTGTAGAAAACGGTAAACGTCTTGTCGATCATCAGGTCCTCCAGGCTACGTGCCTGCTGGACCGCGCCGGGCCCGAACTTCTTGGGATCTGCCAGCACCATGTTGCAATAGTGGCGAGCCCGCTCCAGGTCCTGATCCCAGAAAGCGTTGGCGCCGGCCAGGAAGTAGTAGACGCCGACGTCCGGCTTGAGCGTGATGGCCTTTTGGGCGTGCTTTAGCCCGTCGGCGAACTTGCCGGCCTTGAGCTCGAATTCGCTGAGGAAACCGAGGAACTGGTCGTTGTCCGGCGTGAGGGCAATGGCTTTGTGCATGAGGGCGATGGCCCCATCCAGATCCTTGGCCTTGGCCAGTTCCTGGGCCTTGGCGAGTAAACTTGTGGCTTTGTCCGCGTCCTGCCCCCAGGCAAGCGCGGCCGGGCCGAGGCCCCAGAGGACAACAACGAGAAGGGCCAGTAGTTTATGGTTCATTTTTTCTCCATGGAATTGACAGCGTACTACTCCTAGGGACGGCTGCCTCCGGCCCTGATTCGCACAGCCCGGGCGCCGTCCCCTTGCGGGCTGAACTGATTTTCCCGCGCCCTCGGGTGCCCGTCAAGGCGCCGCGGCGTCCCGGCGTCCCACCGGTTTTTCAGGACGCTCGTGGAGAAATCGGCCTCCGGCCTTCCTGGCCCATCACTCGGCGCGGATCGCGGACCCCGCCGATTCGCCGACCGCACCTCGAACAAGATTCCCTACCACCGCAGCGGCCTTTGCCACGCTTCTTTGAGCTGATCGAGCGGGGTCCAGATAACCCACTCCCCTTCGGGGCCGGCGATGCGCAAGCGCGGCTCCTTGCAGGTTTGGCCGATTTGTTGCCCGGGGATGCCGGTCATGGTTTGTTCGAAGGCGCGGCTATGGACCGGCGCGACTTCCACCAGAAAGCGCGTCGTGGATTCCGCAAAGAAAAAGACTGCCACCTCACCACCTTCGGCAGCCTGCGGAAGGTTTTGGATGTCCGCCCCCACCCCGCCGGCGAAGGCCATCTCCGCCGCGGCCACCGCCAGGCCGCCTTCGCTCAGGTCGTGACAACTGCGCACCAGGCCGGCCTGGATCGCCTCGTGAACTTTCTGAAATATCCGGGGGGCCAATTCCAGATCGACGTGCGGGACCACGCCCCCTTCCCGACCATGAATCAGGTAATAGTGCGAGCCGCCCATCTCGTTGCGCGTGACGCCGATCAGGTACAAGATGTTGCCGGGTTCTTTCAGGTCCATGGTCACGCAGCGGCGCACGTCGGGCACCCGGCCCAGGGCGCTGATCAAGAGGGTCGGCGGGATGGTGAGGTGCTGGCCGCCGCCATGGAATTCGTTGTTCAGGCTGTCCTTACCGCTGATGAACGGCATGGCATAGGCCAGGGCCACGTCGCGGCAGGCCTGAGCGGCGCGGACCAGCGAGCCCAGCACTTCCGGACGCTCGCTAATGCCCCAGCAGAAATTGTCGAGCAAAGCGATGTAGCGCGGGTCGGCGCCGACGGCGACCACGTTGCGGACGGCCTCGTCGATGGCCGCCGCCGCCATGGCATACGGATCGAGGTCCCCGTAGTGCGGATTGAGCCCGCAGCCGATGGCCAGGCCCGTCCACGACCCCAGCACAGGTGTCACCACGGCGGCATCGCCCGGCCCGTCGCCCTGAATGCCCACCAGCGGTTTGAGGACCGTTCCACCCTGCACCTCGTGGTCATACTGGCGGATGAGCCATTCCTTGCTGCAAACGTTGTAGCTGGCGAGGATTGCAAAGAGATCGTCATTGAAAGAGACCTGGTGAGCGGGGGGCGTCAGCCCCCCGGTAATTTCGTGCCGGCGAGCGGGGGGTGTCAGCCCCCCGGTAA
>CAZFGM010000411.1:3302-6891 GCA_964518515.1 uncultured Alcaligenaceae bacterium
CCCCCGGTAATTTCGTGCCGGCGAGCGGGGGGTGTCAGCCCCCCGGTAATTTCGTCGCTTGGGGTAATTTCATCGCTTGGGTACGGGGGGGAAGGGGCAACCGGAGGGCTGACGCCCCCCGCTCGCCAAATCGCTTTTCGCACCACCGCCGGCCGGCCGTGATGCAAGAACCGCATATCCAGATCGGCCACCTGCTGTTCGTGATAATACAGCCGCAATCGCCCCGACGCCTCGAAGTTCCCCAAAACCGTGGCTTGGACGTCCTCACTCTGGCACAGGGCCTTTAGGGCCGGCCAGTGGCCCGGCGGCGCCGCCAGGATCATGCGTTCCTGGGCCTCGGAAATCCAGATCTCGGTGTATGACAGTCCCTCGTACTTGAGCGGAGCGCGGTCGAGGTGGACCACGGCGCCGAGTTTTTCGCCCATCTCGCCGACGGCGGAGCTGAAGCCGCCTGCCCCGCAATCGGTGATGGCGTGGTACAATCCTCGGTCGCGGGCTTGCAGGATCACATCAAGCAATTTCTTCTCGGTGATGGCGTTGCCGATCTGCACGGCGCCGCCGCTGACTTTTTCCGAGTCGGCGGTCAACTCGATGGAGGAAAAGGTGGCCCCGTGGATACCGTCGCGTCCGGTTCGGCCGCCGACCACCACGATGAGGTCGCCGGCGCGGGCCTCTTTGTGGCAGCGCTCGACGGGAATCAGGCCGACCGTGCCGCAGTAAACGAGCGGATTGCCGAGGTAGCGCGGATCGAAGCAAACGGCGCCGTTGACGGTGGGAATGCCGATGCGGTTGCCGTAATCGCGGACGCCGGCCACCACCCCTTGCATGACCTTTTTCGGATGCAGCACCCCGGCCGGCAAGGCTTCCGCCGGCGTGTCCGGCGGCGCGAAGCAAAACACGTCCGTGTTGCAGATCGGCTTGGCCCCCAGGCCGGTCCCCAACGGATCGCGTATGACGCCGCCCAGCCCGGTGTTGGCACCGCCGTACGGCTCGAGGGCCGACGGATGATTGTGCGTCTCGACCTTGAAGCACACGTTGTAGCGGTCATCGAAGCGGACGACGCCGGCGTTATCCTCGAAGACGCTGACGCACCAGTCGTCGGCGCCGAGCCGGCGGCGGATTTCCTCGGTCGCCCCGAAGATGGTTTCCTTGAGCAGGTTGTCGATCCGCCGTGTTTTGGCGTCCGGCCCGGTGAAATCAATCGGGCCTTTCAGGGTCTTATGCGAGCAGTGCTCCGACCAGGTCTGGGCGAGGGTTTCCAGCTCGACGTCGGTGGGCTCGCGGCCCAGGACGCGGAAATGGGCCTTAATGGCCTGCATCTCCGCCAGGTTGAGGGCGAGCTGGCCGTCCCGACTGCGCTGCAATAGCCCGGCGTCGTCCAGCTCGCGCACCGGCTGGATCACTTTGCGAAAGGTGTAGCTTGAACCCAAGGTCAGATGGTCCACGGCCAGGGGGCCATCAATGACCTGCTCGATGGCCTCGTTGGCCAGTATCTTGCGAAAAAGGAGATCGCGCTGGCTAGAGGGAAGCGGTCCCGGCCCGTAATAGCGGCGAAAAGTCCGCACCGAAGTCACCGGGATTCCCAAATCATGGGCGGCATCGACCACGCTCTGGGCCACCGGGTCCATCACGCCCGCCCTGAGCAGCACCGTGGCTATTACGAGCCAACCCGCAGTCTGGGAATTGCACCTTGCAAAAGCCGCGTTGATTTCCCCGACACCGCCGTTTTCAACCAGGGGATCGAGTAACAAATCGTGGAGTAACTTTTCCGCCCGAGCGCGAGAAATTTCCCCTTCCACGAGAAACCCGCGCGCCGATTTTACAATGACGGGCCGGGACCCATCGTGGGTCAACAGTTGCCATTCCTGGCAGATCCGTTCGGTTTCCGGGTCGTGGAACTTGGGCCCGATTTCAACTTCCCAGAGCATGGCGCACCTTCCTGGCCTGGATTTTCATTTTTCACCACAGAGACACCGAGACACCGAGAAAAAAACAAAGAGGGAAAAATGGTTTACGCCTCTCAGGCCCTTCATTCTTTTTTTTCTCTGCGTCTCTGTGCCTCTGTGGTTCCAGAAATTTTCGCCGCGTCAAGGTATTCCAGAGCATGGCGTACCTTCCTGGCCTGGGCTAGCAGGGAATCGACGGCGGGCCAATCCTCATGTTCCAGGGCGCGTTCAAATTCTTCGAGCCGGGCTTGCAGCGGGCCGAGGGCGGCCAGAACCGCGGCGCGATTGGCCGCGAAAATGGCCGTCCACAATTCCGGATCGCCCGCCGCCACCCGCGTGGTGTCGCGAAAGCCCGTGGCTGTCAGGTCAAACCACTCCTGCGGCAGCACGCCGGCCAGGGCCGCCGCCGCCAGGTGCGGCAGGTGGCTCGTCCACGCCAGCGCCCGATCGTGGTCCTCGGGGCTCATGATCCGCACCCGCGCGCCCAGAGATTGCCAGAAAGCGCAGGTCCGTTCCAGGGCCTGGGGATGGGTTCGCGCCGTGGGGGTCACCACCGTCAAGCGTCCGGCAAACAAATCCGCATCGGCATGTTCCGCCCCGCGCTTTTCCGAGCCCGCCAGCGGATGACTGCCCACGAAGGCGACCGACAGGTGGGACGGGTTTGCCAACCCGTCTTTTGGCCCAAGACGGGTTGGCAAACCCGTCCCACCCGCCAAGCGGCTCTCGACCTGGCGGACGATCTCCGCCTTGGTGCTGCCGGCATCGGTCAGGAGAGCGCCGGCACAATGAGGCGCCGCCGCCAGCACCTGGTCCGCGATGCGATCGACCGGGGTGCAGAAAACCACCAGATCGGCGCCCTGGACGCCCTCGACCAGATCGAGGGAACCTCCGTCAATGGCCCCAAGCCGGCGGGCCAGGTCGAGGTTCTCCCGCGACCGGCCGACACCCCGCACGAAGCCGGCCAGACCGCGGCCCTTGGCCGCCAGCCCCACCGACCCGCCGATCAGCCCGACGCCGACAATCGTGAGCCTGTCGATCTTCATCGCTGGTATGGTAGAGAGGAGGGAGGATAGAGGATAGAGGATAGAGGATCGACGAGGATATCGGATTGCATCAGTTGGCGGCGACGATCGGGCCTGATATACCTCCCGCGGCCAAGATTAAGGCGGTCTTTCCCTTGTTGGCCAACTCCAATTGACTTGGCCAACAAGGGATTTGATTCGGAAAGCTATATGTAGCCAGGTGTTGCACCGAACTTGAACCCATTTGTTGGCCAACTGGGGGTGTGCCGGGCACCGGGTGCCTCAATTTCGCCCGCGTGCAGATTACCTCCACCGCATGGGTTTCAGGTAAAGCTGGATTTCCTGGACCAGGAACGGTTCAGCCCCGATTTGTTGGCGACCCGCCTGGTCGGCCTCATTCAGGGTATTCCAAACGCCAACCAGCCGATCTCCCTTAAGAAGCGCGAATCGCCCCCCTTGACCTTCGCCTTACCAGTCGGTATACCTCCCGCTTGAACACTTTCCATTCCTGGGCAAAAGGCTGGCCGTCGGGAATGTCGGGAACTTGATCCAGCATGGTCCCGCCCACGATCGCCGCCTGGTAAACGGCTTTTGCCCGTTCTTCGTCGTTTAATTTCATTA
>CAZFGM010000412.1:0-4279 GCA_964518515.1 uncultured Alcaligenaceae bacterium
CGACGGCTTCGCCATGGAGACGGAAATCGGCCTGTTCGCCATGAAGCGCGACATGGTCAACCGTTATTTGCAGCACTTCACCGACGTCAACGTCGAAGTCCACCTCGTGCAGATGGCCCCCCTGGGCCTGTGCAACTTCGTGACTTACGATTTGCTCGGCAAGGAAGGGGCGGCCGCCGGCGAGGGCGGCGACGACGCCGAGAAAAAACCGTGCATCGTCGCCCTCGACATGGGCACCGACAACTCCAACCTGGTCATCACCGACGGCGAAAAAATCATCTGGCAGCGGCCCATCCCCCTGGGCGGCAACCACTTCACCCGCGCCCTCACCAAGGAGATGAAGCTCACCTTCGCCAAGGCCGAGCACCTCAAACGCAACGCCATCAAGTCGCCGGACCTGAAAAAAATCCTCGGCGCCCTCAAGCCGGTGCTCAACGATTTCGTCTCCGAGGTACAGCGCTCGCTGGGATATTTCACCAACACGCACCGCGACGCCTCCATCCAGTATTTGATCGGCCTGGGCAACGCCTTTCGCCTGCCGGGCCTGCAGAAGTATTTGCAGGAGAAATTGCAGCTCGAGGTCCGCAAGCTGCAAAAACTGGAGCGCCTGGCGGGCGACGAAGTGGTGTCGGCGCCGACGTTCACGGAAAACCTGCCGAGTTTTCCCGTGGCCTACGGGCTGGCCTTGCAGGGTTTGAAGGTGACCCGGCTGCAGACCAATCTGTTGCCGCGCGAAATCCGGCTTGAGCGCCTCATCCGGGCCAAGAAACCCTGGGCGGCGGCCGCCGCCGCCGCCTTGCTGCTGGCCGTCGCCGGCCAGCTCTACGGCAAATACCTCGAAGCGCAAAACTTGAAAGACCCGAAAATCACCCAGAAAAAAGACGAACTCAAGCGAGAGATTAATCAAGCCAATGATAAAGTGCAAAAGAAGAAAGCTGCCATCGGCGAATTCAATGCCAACGTCGAGGCCGTCAAGAACATCGCTGGAAACGTTCCCCAGCGCGATAACTGGCAACTGGTGACCCGCTATGTTCTCCTGGCCTTGCCCCGGCCCGACGGCGCCAACCTCAACCCCCCGGCCTACACCAAATACGTCACCAAAAACGTCGCCAAGGACGGCACGCCGTATGCCACGAAAGCCTATGATTTGCTGATGCAAAAACGCTTCACTCCCAAGACGGGAGGCCAACACGACCCCAAGAAAGCGGCCGCAGACGAAGAAAACATCCGCCTGGTCTTGCACGATTTGACCCGCAAGCCGCCCGCCCAGGCCGACGTCGACGCCTTGGTCAAGAACCTCGATCAGCGCACCAAGGTTATCGACCAATTCATCCGCAAACACCTGATTCAGGTCAATATCGAAGGCATTTGCAGCATGTATTCGAATGACCTGAATGGAGAGAATGGGTTTTTCAAAAGGGGCCTCGACCACAAGCGCTTGCACGGCCTGGAAAAAATCGAACAGGAAAAAGTGAAAGAGGGCGCCGCCGATTTACCGCGCAAGGGCTGGGTGTTCGAAGTCCGCGGCTATACCTACCACGATGACGGCGGCCGGTTCGTGGAAAACGCCCTGTTAGCCAACTTGCGCCCCCAGGCCGACAAAAAAATCCACCGCTTCCACGGCCAATTAACCGCCCCCGACGCCGACGCCAAGGAAAACCACGACGCCGTCAAGGAAAAGAAGAAGAAACCGCCCGCCAAACCGGCCGCCGCGGAACACGACGTGGATGATTTGGCCAAAGGCAAAACCTATTGCTTCCTTTTGAAAAACGAGGGGGGCCAAACGTTCCGCCCCTACCTGAGCCTGAAGGATGCCGACGGCAAGGAAATCGCTGGCAAAAGGCTGGGCGACGATGGCCAGTACTCGCGCATGACCTTTACGCCGGCCAAGGAAGGCAAATACAAGGTCGTGGCCGCCTCCCTGGAAGGGCCCGGCCACTATTCCCTGGGCATCTTCGAGGAAGAACGCATCCTCCGCGACGGCAAGTTGCCCTTGGAGGAGCAGCTGCGGATTCGCGAGGAGGTCACCACGCTGGTCAGTTATTTTCACGTCTACAAGGGCTGGGAAGAAGGGGACCGCGTGGTCAATCCGCAGCCGGGCCAGTTTCTCTTTGTCCGCACCAGCTCCTTGCCAAAGGTGCTGCGCGGAGGCATGGACGGCAAGATGCCGCCGGGGGGGATGCCGCCGGGAGGGATGCCGCCGGGAGGGCCGCCCGGCCAGCCCGGCCAACCGGGACAGCAGCCGGACATGAAAGACAAAGAGAAATTCAAGGCCGCACGCCCCTGGAAGGCGCAGGGCGTGGCCGCCGGCACCGCCCTGGCCGGCGGCGGCGATGGCAAAGAACTGCACGCGCCCGACCCGGTCAATCCGCCGCCACGACCCGCGGCCGACGGCGAGCGGGCCAAACGCACGGAATTTGTCCTCTTTTTTATCTGGGATGAAAAAATTCTCGCCTCCGCGGAAAAGAGCGAACCATGAAACTGGATAAAGAAACCCTGCTCAAGCAGCGCTTCTGGGTGGTGCTGGCGGTGGCCGTGCCCCTCACGCTGGTGGCCCTGGCCCTCCTCCTGACCGCCGTCAGCAGCGGCATTGCCCGCGAACGCCAAAAGGCCATCGATGCGGCCAAGGAAAAACTGCCCAGCGAATACGCCAGCGACGCCGACATCCAAGAGGAGAAGCAACGGGCCATGGAGGCCGAGAAGGAAAAAACCAAAGTTTGGGAAAAAGCCTGGGACCACCAGAAGAACCTGTTCTCCTGGCCGCCGGCCTTTGCGAAAAAGTATCCCCTCGAGGACGGCCTGTTCGTCAGCGAAATCCGCGTCCTCAAGGAGCTTGCCGGAGCCAACGAATCGTCCACCTCGTTCGAGGGGATCGTTCAGGACGTTGATGTGGATGGGGATTGGCTCATGGTGCTGGATGAGAAGACTAAGGTGGAGAAAACCTTTTATGCCACCCATGAACTCAAGGTGATCGATGGCAAAAGCCCGGAGCTCAAGCGCCTCGAGCCGAACGAAAAAGTGGCGGTCACCTATTACAAGTCGCGGAATTATTTCGATAACTTGACGCGCAACGAGCGCACCCATTATGCCCGGACCTACGACGAAACCTACGGCGAAGACGAGAAAAATTACCTCAAGAACATCCTCGCCCAGGTGCGGCCGGTCAACGACAAAGGCGAAGGCCTGGTCTTTCTCGGCAACTGGCAATGGAGCACCAAAAAATTTCGCTTGCCTCCGCCCGAATCCCAGTTTTTCCGCTACGTCAGCCCCTGGCAAAAGGAGGGCGAGGTCAGCACTTCCGAAGACATCTGGCTGGCCCAGGAAAACCTGTGGATCTACAAAGAAATGTACCGCCTGGTCGCCGTCGCCAATCGCTACATCACCGACTTCGAAGGCGCCGGCGGGGAACAACTTAACCAGCCGTATTCCTTCAAAAACCCCTACTGGGAACTCGAGCTGACCCTGAAAGCGGACAACAACCTGCATCTGAAAATCATTAACCGCCTGCCGCGCCGGCAAAAACTCGACGTGGCTTTCAAAATCAAAATCAGCAAGTCCAATACCGAGGACATTTCCGTGGGCGGCCAGTCGCTCGAGCCGCGCGACGACAAGGACCCCGGCAAGAGGTATTACCTGGAGATAACCTACCCCAAAAAAGGGCTCGACCGTACAGGCATTTACCATGTCGAACAGGTCCTCAACTGGGAAGCCGCCGCCGTCAAACGCATCGATCACATCAGTATTGCCGACAATGCCCATTCGCACCGCACCTCCGCCGACGAACTGCACCCGTTCAAGGAGTCCGAAGATAGAAAAGAGGGCATGGACAAGAAACCGCCGGCGGGGTTCGACCCCAAGGGGGGTTTCCCCGGCGGCGATCCCAAGGGCGGCTTCCCCGGCGGCGATCCCAAGGGCGGCTTTGACGGCGGCAAGGATTTTCGCCCCGACAAGATGGCCGGCATGAACAAGACGGTCAACGGTTTGCTCCGCAACCGCTACCTGGGGGACCCGAAGGCAGAAGCACGCCGCATTCCCGTGGCCCTGGTCCTCATCGTGGATCAGGACCATATCGAGCGCGTGCTGACGGCGTTTCGCAATTCCCCCCTGCGCTTCTTGATGACCCAGGTGCTGATGAATCGGTATCCCTATCCCTTGCAGGGCCAGGAAGGCGGCATGAACATGCCACCCCCCGACGGCAATCCGTTCAAGATGTTCCAGCCCAAGGGCTTCGATCAGCGCATGCCGCCCGGCTTCGATCAGCGCATGCCGCCCGGCTTCG